>DATKUQ010000288.1:0-2343 GCA_035530495.1 Burkholderiales bacterium | reverse complement strand
GCCTGACGCCTTGGTCAGCATGCCGCGCAACTCGGCGTGCACCGAAGCCGCCTCGAAATACTCGCCCGTCTGCTGTGCCTCGTCGCGCGAAGCCAAGCCGCGTGCCAAGAACTCGCGCTGCAGCTGGCGACGGGACACCTGGTCACGTAGCGATTGCTCCATGAAGCTTGACAGGCTCTCGCCTTCGCGCAGAACGGCCTCCGCCGCCTGACGCAGCTCGGGGTCGACTCGAAGCGAAGGAATTGAAGCGGTTTTCATGGGTACGCACCTCATGCGTCGCATTTGCAATGCAAGGTTAGCATGAGCCCGACTCAAACCTTCATCCCTACGGCGGAAGCTGCTCTGCCAGTCTTCAGCATGTCCAGATAGTCAGCCCACGCCTGCATGATTTTTCGCCGCTCAGGAAGGTGCTGGGCTTTGTTGTACACACCAACAACTCCTGGTTCTTTATGGGATAACTGGCGTTCAAGGGCTTCGGGATTCTGAGGATTACGGCTTGGTAAGGTGTCGCGCAGATCAGCCGCAGGGTCGCGACTGGCCCGCTCGGTGGCTACGGCAAATCGGAACACGCGGCTGAGTTGATGCCGCAGACGATGAGCCTGCTCGATATGCCCCTGCTTGACTAGTTTTACTGTGTCATAAATGTATGGCATGATTGTGCCATCTTCGAGCAACGCGCAAGGAGGTGGGTCATGGGCACGAGTCTTGAAACACGCTTTGAGCGGTATGGCGAGGCGATAGTGGCCGCCTTGGGGCACGCGGATCGGTCGGCGCCGGCAACCTGGTACCTGCAAGGGTTGATGCTGCCCGGCGGACGCAAGAGCGTGGAGCCGATGGCGGCGCGCGTGCGGCCCCAGGATGTGCGCTCGGCCCATCAGTCGATGCATCACCTGGTGTCGGTCGCGCCATGGAGCGACGAAGCCTTGCTGGCAGCGGTCGTCGCGCAGGTGCTGCCGGTGCTGACGCGCGGAGGCGCCGAGCCCAGCTTCTGGATCATCGATGACACCGGCTTTCCGAAGAAGGGCACGCATTCGGTGGGCGTGGCCCGCCAGTACTGCGGGCAGACTGGCAAGACGGACAACTGCCGGGTGGCGGTGAGCCTGTCGCTGGCGACGGGCTCGAACAGCCTGCCCTTGGCCTATCAGCTCTACCTGCCGGCCGAGTGGACCGATGATCCGAAGCGATGCGCCGAGGCCGGGGTGCCCGCGTCGGTGAGCTTCCTGACCAAGAACCAGATCGCCGCCGCGCAGATCCGGGCCGCGGTCGCCGCCAAGGTGCCACGGGGCGTGGTGCTGGGCGATGCCGCCTACGGCGATGACTGCGCGCTTCGCGATGAGATGAGTGAGCAAGAGCTGATCTACGCGCTGGGTATCCGGCCGCTCACCACGGTGTGGTGGGGCGCGCATCAACCGGCCGCCGCCCCGCCGCCGGCGGCCCGGGGTCGCCCCCGCGTGCGGGCGTTACGCGATGCGGCACATCCACCCCTCAGCGTGCGTGCCCTGGCGCAGGCGCTGCCGGCACGGGCGTATCGCACCGTCGTCTGGCGGCAGGGCTCAGCGGAAAAATTGTCCGGCCGCTTTGCCCGCGTGCGTGTGGTCACCGCCCATGACGACCGCGCCCGTGCCCCCGAATGGCTAGTCATCGAATGGCCCCGCGGCGACGCTGAACCGACCCGTTACTGGCTCTCGACGCTCCCCGATCGCATCGCCTTCAACGACCTTGTCGGGACGATCAAAGGCCGTTGGCGCATCGAGCGGGACTACCTGGAACTCAAACAGGAACTCGGCCTGGGTCACTACGAAGGACGCAACTGGCGTGGCTTTCATCACCACGCCAGCCTGTGCATCGCCGCCTATGGCTTTTTGACGCTGGAGCGCCTGCGCGGCAGTAAAAAAAACCCTGCTCGATTCAAGGAACCTGCCGTACCCGAAGGCTTCCGCCCGCGCGGGGCTGGGGCCGATGCAGCGCCACCTGCCGTGGTCGATCCCCACCACGCGCTTCCGACTCGCCCGCGTCATCGCGCGACATCTGTCACGATGCCCTTGCTGCGGCAGGGCGTACCGAAGCATCAGACAACTTTAGTAACACAGTAGAATTACGGAGTTGTTAGAGGGAAGTATCGCTTGCTGGGCGCAGCCAAACCCAACGCCGAAAGAGCACGGTGGCATAGACCAAGGCCAAGAATGGCTTTACATTCGGGCCGCATTCCAGGTGGATGGTCTGCTCAGCAGCCACGTCGACCTCTATCGACTTGGAACGTGCCCAATCGATAGCCATGTAGACAGTATGCCTACCTGGCTCGACCGTGACTGCAACTTCACTGCCGTTACCGACGCGAGCGAC
>DATKUQ010000287.1:0-11072 GCA_035530495.1 Burkholderiales bacterium | reverse complement strand
GTATTGCTCGGCGAATTCCTGTTCCATCCGATAGAGCGCGAACTCGTTGTGCTCGTACAGCACCAGCCGCGCCGGCGTGCAATCCCAGACCGTGCCCTCGTATCAGGATCTGGTCAGCGGCAAGGTCACGGTGTCGCAAGTGCGCAACATCGAACTGGACGATCTGCTCGGCCGCGACCCGGTACTGCTCGATGAGAGCCGTCTGCAAGAGTGGATTCGCGGCCGCAGCATCCTCGTCACCGGCGCCGGGGGATCGATAGGCTCCGAGCTATGCCGCCAGATTGCGCGCTTCGCGCCGGCGCGCGTGGTGCTGTACGAACACAATGAGTTCGCGCTCTATCGCATGGAGCAGGAATTCGCCGAGCAATACCCTGCAATCGAATTGAACTGCGTCATCGGCGATGTCAAGAACGCGGCGCGCGTGGCCGAGGCGCTCGCCGCGCACCGGCCGCAACTCGTGTTCCACGCCGCCGCATACAAGCATGTGCCGCTGATGGAGGAAGACAACGCCTGGGAGGCGATCCAGAACAATGTGCTCGGCACCTGGTGCGTGGCCCAGGCTGCGATCGCCCACGGCGTGGAGAAATTCGTACTCGTTTCCACCGACAAGGCGGTCAACCCGACCAACGTCATGGGCGCGAGCAAGCGGCTCGCAGAAATCGTCTGCGAGGGATTGCAGGCGGCGAGCGCGACCCGTTTCGTCGTGGTGCGCTTCGGCAACGTGCTCGGCAGCACCGGCAGCGTGGTGCCGAAATTCCGCGCGCAAATCGCGCGCGGCGGCCCGATAACCGTGACCCACCCCGAGATCACACGCTATTTCATGTCCATCCCGGAAGCCGCGCAACTGGTGCTGCAGTCGGGCCTCATGGGCAGCGGCGGCGAAATCTTCGTGCTCGACATGGGCGAGCCGGTAAAGATCGTCGACTTGGCGCGCGAACTGATCCGGCTCTCCGACTACGCCGAAACCGACATCGGCATTCAATTCACCGGCCTGCGGCCCGGCGAAAAGCTGTATGAGGAACTGCTCGCCGACGGCGAGCATACTTTGCCGACGCCGCATCCGAAGCTGCGCATCGCCGAGTCGCGCGCCACAGCGGATGCTCGCTGGGTGGAGGACCTTCTGGCCTGGCTGCAGCAGGGCAATCCCGGCGCCGAGCAACTCCGACAGGGGCTCGCCGCGCGGGTGCCCGAATATACCCGCTGGGCCCCGTCCACAGCTGGAACTCGCGCGAGTTCCCACGCGCCACAGTCAGACTGACAGCAGCACCCTTCGCAGCTCTAAGGCAATTCAACTCACTGAACGGCTTGGAATTTGCGGCTATACTCAGCGGTAACTCGGAATTGAAGCCGTGACACGATTTCGCACCCTTAAGGATCGTTTTCAAAGGACGATTTTAAACTGGGTCATTCCGAGCGCAGCGAGGAATCTGCTGTAAAATCAAAGGCGAAGCAGATTCCTCGGCCGAAGGCCTCGGAATGACGGCTCATTCTGAAACGGGTTCTTAGCCAATTTGAACGCAAGCCTCACCCTGGATCCGGGCCGCATCCGCCGCGCACTGGTCGCCAAGCCGCACCACACCCGGCTCGCCGGCGTCGAGCGTTTTCTCGAATGCGCCTATGCCCGCCTGCACCATTCCCACCGTGCACACGAGCATGGACAGTCTGTCGCCTGACGCCCGCATCCTGGCGATCTGCGTTGCGCGCATCGGCGACACTTTGCTGGTCACCCCGGCACTGCGCGCGCTGCGCGCCGCCGTCCCGCGCGGCAGCCTGACCGTGCTCGCGCACCCAAAACGTCGCGCCCTGCTCGAGCATCTGCCTTTCATCGACCGCCTCGGCGGCATCGATAAGCGCAGCGCCCCCTGGCGTGGCTGGTTTAGCGGGAAACCTTACGACTGGGGTGTGGTGTACGGAAAGGACGCGGCTCTGCTGCGCTACGCCTTGCGTGTCTGCCGCCATGTCGTCGCCGAGCGCCAGCACGACGCATCGCTCAACCGCCGCCTGGACCGCATGATCGTCCCCGCCACCGAGTTCCAGGTCGCCGTGGACGCACGGCTCGAATTCGCCGCCGCCATAGGCGCACCGCCCATGGGTCGCGCCCTGTCCTATCGGGTCACGGCGGAAGAACAGGCGCAGGCACGCGCGCGGTTGCGCGCCCTGCTCCCCGAGACCACCCGTTTTGTCGGCCTGCAACTGCAAAGTTTCCCTTCCAAGGCCTACCGCGACTGGCCGGTCGAAAATTTCCGGAGCCTTGCGGAGCGCCTGCTGCGACAGGAAGGCATAGGCATCGTCGTCCTGGGCGGACCCGAATCGGCCCGAATCGGCGAGGACTTCGCACGACGGCTCTCGACGCAATTCCCCGGCAGGGTGGCCAGCCTCGCCGGCCACACCGCGCTGCGCGAAGGCGCCGCGGTCATCGGCGAACTCGACCTTTACGTCGGTGTCGATACCGGCCCGACCCACCTGGCCGGCGCGCTGGGCGTACCCATGGTCGCGCTCTACCATTGCCGCCACCGCGGCTGCTGGCTCGCCCCCCAGGAACATCCCGCGCTGAGCGTGATCGAGCACCCCACCCCGGACGCGTCCTGCGGCGACGACACCTCGATGGCGGAAATTCCGCTCGAACTCGTGGCACATGCGGCGGAAGAGCGGCTTGCTCGGGGAAAGGGTGCTCAATGAGGCGGCGAACGCTCTCCATCGTGCATACGGAAAGCTCCTGCGGCTGGGGCGGGCAGGAAATTCGCATTCTGACCGAGATGGAAGGCATGGTCCGGCGCGGCCATCGCCTCACCCTGATCTGCCCGCTACAGGCGCGCATCCACGATGCCGCGCTCGCGCGCGGGCTCGACGTGGTGGCCCTGCCCATCGCGCGCAAGAACCTGCAAGGCCTGTTCGCCCTGTTCCGCTGGCTGCTGCAGCACCGACACGAAGTCGATATCGTCAACAGCCACAGCTCGACCGATTCCTGGCTCGCTGCGCTGGCCCTGCGCCTGTTGCCGGGTTCCCCGCCGCTGGTGCGTACGCGGCATGTCTCGTCACCGGTCGCACAAAAACGTTCGTCGTACTGGCTGTATCAACATGCCGTCAAGCACCTCGTGGTCACCGGCGAGGCTTTGCGCGAGCAGCTGCATCGCGACAACGGCTTCGCGCTGGAAAGCATGAGCTCCGTGCCCACCGGCATCGACCTCGCGCGTTTTGCGCCAAGCGACAGGCACGCAGCGCGGAAAAAACTCGGACAACCCGACGTTCCAACGTTGGGGATACTCGCCACCCTGCGCAACTGGAAGGGCCATTTCTACCTGCTGGAAGCGTTCGCGCTGCTGCGCGCGACCTTCCCCGACTGGCGTCTGCTGATCATCGGCGACGGCCCGCAGCGCCACAACCTGGAGCGCAAGGTAGTCGAACTGGGTTTGACCAACCGGGTTGCGCTGGTCGGCAATCAGGACAACGTGCCGGACTGGCTCAACGCGCTCGAGCTGTTCGCGCTGCCCTCCTATGGCGACGAAGGCGTGCCCCAATCCATCATGCAGGCCATGGCCTGCGGCCTGCCGGTAGTGAGTACGCCGGTCGGCGGCATAGGCGAAGCCGTAGTCGCAAACGAAACCGGGGTGCTGGTCCCGCCGAAAGACAGCCACGCCCTGAGCGTGGCCCTGGGACGTCTCATGGGCGATCAGGAATTGCGCGCGCGCTTCGGCGCGGCGGGATATGCGCGCGCGCAGGCCCGGTTCGGCAGCGAGCGTATGCTGGACGGCATGGAACATATCTTCCTTCGTTATGCGCGGAGCGCGCGGCAATGAGTAGAATCGCCGGTCTGTTTACCGAACTGAAGAGATGAACACCTTGAAGATCGTGTGTCCGAATTGCCGTGCCCAACTGCCGAGCCCGGAACACTGGAGCGAAGGCGCGAATTACTGCCCCGGGTGCAATGCCGCGTTCCGCAAAAGCAACTCGGTCCTGAGATTCGTAGAGGACGAGGGCTACGCCGATAACTTCGGCCATGAATGGTCCATCCACTCCAAGCTATACTTCACGGACGATGAGATAGCCTCAACCATAAGAACGCTCCACAAGCTCGGCCTCAACCAAGACACGGTGAAAGATAAGGTCGTACTGGATCTGGGTTCGGGCACGGGCCGCTTCACCAGCATCCTGCAATCGTGGAATGCGAGACATGTCGTGGCGGTCGACATGAGCCGGGCGATCGACGTTACGGTCGGCAACACCAAGGCCCAGCCGAATACGACCTATATTCAGGCCGATCTGATGAATCTGCCGTTCGGCGAAGGCGAGTTCGATATCGTGCTGGCCTGGGGCGTATTGCACCACACGCCCAGCACGAAAAAAGCGTTTCAAGCGGTCGTGCGGCACCTCAAGAGGGGAGGGTCGATGCACATCTATGTCTATGGCACGACCAAACAAATTAGAAGAAAGGTAATCACCCTCTACAGAAAGATAACGCCACATCTTCCCAAAACTGTCCTTTATGCCTTATGTCGCCTTTCGGGACCGCTTTATTACGTTTACAAGATTCCCGTTGTCGGAGTCATTCTCCGCACGATTTTGCCGATCAGCCATCAGCCCAAGCGCGGGTTGCGCGTGCTGGAAACATTTGACGATTACTCGCCAAAATATGCATGGCGGCATTCCTTCCCCGAGGTGTTCGAATGGTTTTCCGAGGCCGGATTTGTCGACATAACCATAAAGAACCCGCCCATCTTCGTGTATGGCCGGCTTCCCGCACACGGCGACTAGATCTCGCATGAACCACATGATCGAGCTGACAAAAGCCCGTTGCCGGCAAGGTCGACGGAGGGGGGGCTGATGTGCGGTATTGCCGGCGTGTTTGGCAGTGTTCCCCGTCCTGCAGAAAAGCTGGATGCCACGCTTGATCGTCTCGCCAACCGGGGACCTGACGCGCAGCACCGCGTGTGCTGGGATCATACCGGCCGCGAAACGACGGGTTTCGCAATCGAGGCCTTGCTCCATACCCGTCTGGCAATCATCGACCCACGCCCTGAGGCCGATCAGCCCATGTCCAGCGACGATGGCCAGATCTGGATCTCTTATAACGGCGAGGTCTACGGCTGGCAGCACGACGCCAAGATCTTGGCGGCTTCGGGCGCTACTTTCCGCACTCGCTCCGATACCGAATTCATCCTTCATGCCTATGAGCGCTGGGGGATCGAGGAAACCCTGAGGCGTCTGCGTGGCATGTATGCGTTTGCAATCCTGGACCGGCGCCGGGGCGAACTTCATCTGGTGCGCGACTCGATGGGCAAGAAGCCGCTCGTCTACGCTTTGCGCGGCGGAGAGTTGGCTTTCGCGTCCACCGTGCGCGCCATCCTGCCGCTGCTCGCGCAAACACCGAGTATCTCGCCGCAGGCGATTGACGCCTACCTCGCACACCGCACCATTCCCGCTCCGCTTACTATTTACGAAGGGGTACATCGCCTGCCGGCCGGCCATCGCCTGCGCTTCAATCTGGCAACGCGCCAAGCAGAAGTTCATGGCCATTGGCGCCCGGCCGCACAGGCCACGTCGGACTGGCGGGAATGTCTGGACGACGCGGTCCGTCTGCGCTGCACCGCAGATCGTCCGGTGGGGCTGTTTCTTTCCGGCGGGATCGACTCGACCCTGATTGCGGCCCGACTGCACCATATCGGCCAACCGCTGCTGGCCTTCACCGCTGCCTTTCCCGGTTCCGACATGGACGAATCCGCGCAAGCCGTGGAAACAGCTGCGGCATTGGGGTTGCCGCATCGCGCCGTCCCGATCCCGCAGCGCATTCGTGACGACTTCCCCCGCATCGTCGCCGATCTCGACGAACCTTTCGCCGATCCGTCCACTATCCCGCTCTGGTACCTTGCCCGCGAGACCACGCGCGAAGTCAAGGTCGTATTGGCCGGTGACGGCGGAGACGAACTGCTGGCCGGCTACAAACGCTATCGCCAGCACCTGCACAGCGCCTGGCGCAGGGGCTGGCGCTGGCCGCTGCGGCACTGGCCCGCCAAACCGGAGCCGCAGTTTTGGACCAAACTGCGCCAGGAACTGGCAATGGACTGGGAGTCCGCCTACAGCCTGCGTTTCTCGGGCTTTACGCCGGCACAGCGGCGATGGTTGCAGCCCGGGCTCGCCGATCTGCCCGGCACGCATTGGCGCATGCCGGATTTCCAGCCCGACACTGCGCCTTTGCAGCGCCTGCTGGAGATCGACATGCTCAACTACCTGCCGGAATACATCCTGCGCAAAGGCGACCTCACGACCATGGCGCACGGCTTGGAGTTGCGCGCGCCGCTTCTGGATACCAAGCTTTACCAGGCCATTCTGGCTCTGCCAGACCGGGTACGCTTTACGCGGCCGGCCAAGACGCTGTTCGCGCCGCTGATGCCTCAGCCCCTGTCCGCCCGCCTGTTCAGCGCCAAAAAGCGCGGCTTCAATCCACCACTGCGGCACTGGTTGCGCAACGATCTCGGAGAGCGTCTGAGCGGCCTGGGCGATCGCCTGGCACAGCACACGAACGGCGGCATCGACGCCAGGCATGCCGAGGGTATGCTGGACCGATACAAAGCCGGCAGTGAAAATCTGGCCGAGGGTATGCTGCAATTGGTCATTCTGGACGAGAGTCTCGGCCAGCTGAAGAGACTGTGATAGTGCTGATGAATGCGTCGCTTGCATACTGGTCGATGACTCCGGTGACCACACGATGAATATCGCCCTGCTCGATGTCACGGTGACCGTTACCTACGGCGGCATTCAGACCGCCGTCTGGGAATTGGCGCGGGCTTTATGCGACCTGGGGCACGAGATCACTGTGTACGGCGGCGATGGCCCGATTCGCCGGGACATCGGGGGGCGCAATATCCGCGTACGCACGTTCCCGTTCACCGACAGGGAGAACGTCCCGAATCTCGGTTCCCGCTTTCGTCGCATCGTCGAACGCTGGAGCTTTTCCAGGCACGCACTGCCGGAAGTCGCTGCCGCCAATCACGACTGGGTGATACTGACGAAGCCGTTCGATTTCTTCTGGCCGCGCATCATGCCCCGCAACAGCCGCACTCGTTTCGCCTTTCGCAGCGGGGGAACCGATTTTTTTCTCGGCGACCGCATGCTCAAATCGGGTATCAGTGCATGGTTCGCCAACAGCCATTTCAACGCCTGGCAAATCAAGTCGCGCTACGGCATTTATCCGAAGGTCATCTACAACGGCGTCGACCTCGAGCGCTTTTCCCCGGCTCACCGCGACCCCGAATTGCGCAAGCAACTCGGCATCTCGCCCGAGGACATCGTCTGCATATTTGCCGGCCGCCTGGTCGGCTGGAAGGGTGTGCATGTCACCCTCGACGCGCTTGCCGACGCGAGTCTCCGCGCCCTGCCCTTGCGTTGCATCGTCATCGGCGACGGCCCCGAACGCGAGGCATTGCAGCGCCAGGCCGCGACCCTCGGTTTGCAACAGCGCGTTATGTTTGAATCGGCCAAGCCGCACGGCGAACTGCCGCGCTGGTGGGCAAGCGCGGATCTGGGCATCTTCTCCAGCATTGGGGACGAGGGCTTCAGCAACAGCATCGCCGAGGCCCTGGCCAGCGGTTTGCCGGTAATCGCCACCGCCTTCAGCGGCAATCCGGAAACCGTGGGCAACGAAGGCAGCTGCGGTTTGCTGGTCACGCCTGGCGACAGTCAGGAACTTGCGCAGGCGATCGGCGAGTTGGCGCTCGATCCGCAACGGCGCCGCAGCATGGGCGAGCGGGCGCGGGCGCGGATCGCCAGGGAATTCACCTGGGATCATGTCGCGCGGCGTCTGCTTCACGGCCTGCCTGCCTGAACAGTACCATGCACATCTATTACATCGATCCGCATGCGGTTCCGGGGGACAGTCCCGAGGCGATGCAGATTCTGCATACGGTCGATGCGCTCGCCGCCCTGGGATGCGACGTAACCCTGGTGACTCCGGCTACGCTTTCCCTCGGCGCTGCGGCTATCCTCGGTCGGCCGCTACATCCCCGGGTGCGCTTGTCGCCGCTCGTTGTTCCCCGTGCCTGGTGGTGGACGAAGCGTTCCTCCCAAGCTTTTTACCGCGCCGCCTGCGCGCACATGCGCAAAGCGCGCGACTGCGATGCGCTGCTGGTGCGCAACCTCAAGCTGGCGCAGCAGCTGCTGCGACTGCCACAAAGGCCGCGCCTGGTATTCGAGACCCATGAGGTGTTCGCGAGAACCTTTGCTGAACAACATCCGAAGCCCGGTTTGCGCGCGCGTATCAAGCTTGCGAAATTGCGCGTGCGGGAAGGTGCGGTATACCGCCAGGCGGATGCGCTGGCAGCACTGACTGAATGGTTGATAGCTGATCTGCGCGCGGAATACGGCATAAGCACCCCGGCAGCGGTGGTGCCTGACGGCGTCGATCTGCAGCTTGCCGAAGCAGCGATACTCCCGCAGCGCCCGGACGGCCCCACGCGTCTGCTGTATCTGGGAAGCCTGCACCCGTGGAAGGGCGTGTCCACGCTGATCGCCGCCCTGGCACTGATACCGGACGCGGTTCTCAAGATTGCCGGTGGTCCGCCGTCTCGCGTCGCCGAGTTGCGGGCGCTGGCAGCATCCCATCAGGTCTCTTCGCGGGTGGAGTTTCTCGGCCACGTGGTGCCGGCGGATCGTTTCAAGGTGATCGCCGAAGGCGACATTTGTCTGCTGCCGCTAAGCGAAACTTCCATCGGATCCCGTTATACCTCGCCGCTGAAACTGTTCGAATACATGGCGCTGGGCAAGCCCATCGTCAGCGCCGATGTCCCCGCAATTCGCAGCGTGCTGACATCGGGGGACTCCGCCTTGCTGGTGCCGCCCGGTGACGTCGGCGCACTCGCGGCGGCGATACGGCAGTTAGCGGAACAACCCGCGCTGGCCGAGCGACTCGGCAAACGGGCACGGCAATTGGCGCAGCGATACAGCTGGCAGGCGCGCGCCGCGACATTGTTGCGACTGGCGGGGAGCAGCCCATGTGCGGAATAGTCGGCGCGCTGCATCGCGCGAACGCGCAACCGGCGGACATGCCGGCAGCCCTGCGGGCTCTGGCGCATCGCGGTCCGGACGGCCAGGGCGTCTGGCGAGGGGAGGGGATAGAACTGGGCCACACGCGCCTGGCGATCATCGATCTGGCCACCGGCGAACAGCCGATGGCAAGCCAGTGCGGGCGCTATCACATCGTGTTCAATGGTGAGATCTACAATTACCGCCAGCTGCGCAGCGAACTGAGGCGCGAGGGCCAGGAGTTTCGCACGCAATCCGACACGGAAGTGCTGCTGGCCCTGTTTGTAAGACGCGGCTTTGCCGCCTGCTTACAGGCCCTGCGGGGCATGTTTGCGTTTGTCGTCTGGGATGCCTCGGCACGCAAACTGTATCTAGCCCGGGATCGCTTGGGGGTGAAACCCCTGGTGTACAGTCTTCGGTCTGATGGCTTTTATTTTGCGTCTGAAATCGGCGCTCTGCGCGCGCTTGTTCCCAACAGGGCCTACACTACGGATAACGTAGCGCTGCATCATTATTTCACCTTCCAATACATTCCCTCGCCCATGACCGGGTTGGCCGAGGTGCGCAAATTGCCGCCCGCGCATGCCATGATCGTGGGGGATGACGGTATCGAGTCGATCTGGCGATATTGGCAGATCGATGCGTTACGACGTTTGCCGATGTCGTTCGGCGAAGCGACCGAGGCGGTACGCGCCAAGCTGCTCGAAGCGACAGAACTGCGCATGATTGCGGATGTCCCCCTCGGGGCGTTTCTCTCGGGCGGAATCGATTCCGCGATTACCGTTGCCAATATGTGCCGATCGAGCGAGACGCCAGTGAAAACCTATTGCGCAGGCTTCTCGCAGCAATCCTTTGATGAACGGCCGGCTGCAGCCAGGGCGGCCGCGCATTTGGGCACCGAGCACCACGAGATGCTGGTTACGGCCGATGCCGCAAGCGCACTTCCCATGCTGATTCGCCGAATCGGCGAACCCTTCGGCGACGACTCCCTGCTTCCGACCTATCTCGTCGCCCATGCCGCGAGGAAGCATGTAACGGTAGCACTCACCGGCGACGGCGCCGACGAGTGCTTCGGCGGCTATCGACGACATCTGCAACTCGCGCGCATGGCACGGCTAGAGGGCCGTGGCTTGCTGCCGCATTGGAGACGTTTGCGGCGCTGGGGCAATGCGCTCGAAGGACGGATACGCCCCGATCGCAGGCGCCCGTTTCCCTATAGCCGCGAAGACCTCGCGCTTGCGATGCCTCCGGTGCAAAGACATCTGGCCTTGGGTTCCTTGTTCGACGCGACGGAGCGTGCGCACCTCTACCGGCATGAATTTCTTGAAAGCTGCGGAGAAGCGAGCACCTGGCTGGCGCAGCGCAGAGCGCTGAGCGAAGGCGGCGAAGAGGTGAACCGCATCCTGCTCACGGACACCTACGGCTATCTGCCCGAAGATGTGCTGTACAAGGTCGATATCGCGAGCATGTCGGCCTCGCTGGAATGCCGTTCGCCATTTCTTGACCACGAGTTGCACGAACTTGTCGCGGCATTGCCAGCGCGTTACAAGCTGAGGGGTAAGGTCGGCAAATACCTGTTGCGGCAGGCTTACGCAGCGGAACTGCCGCCCGGTCACACTCAGCTGCGCAAGTCAGGCTTCTCCGCGCCCATCACGCGCTGGCTCAACGAAGACCTGCGCGATCTGATGTGCGAACGCCTGCTGGGCGAACAACGCCTCGCTCCGTGGTTGCGCCAGGACGCAATTGATGCTTTGGTCAACGCCCACCTTGACGGCAGCCATCCGAATGCACGACGCTTGTGGACATTGCTTGTAGCCGCCGAGTGGCTGGCCGGCATATGATCAAAGCCACAGGATTGGCGGGTTAATCGTGAAAAAATATCGCGCATTCAAAAAAATACTCAAGTGTTTCGGCGTTGTCGGCGGAATTCGTGCCGCAATAAGTCAACTCTATACAAACGATCTCCTCGTACAAAGTCTGTACTCGAAACCTCTTGAACAGAAGGTCTATCTTCGCCTGAACACCACCGACTTCTCCATTTACGATCAAATGTTCAA
>DATKUQ010000286.1:0-2317 GCA_035530495.1 Burkholderiales bacterium | reverse complement strand
CGCTCTATCCGCTGAGCTACGAGCGCGCCCGAACCTTCGCCACTGGCGGAGAGGCCGGGATTCGAACCCGGGAAGGGCCTTTTTGGACCCTTAACCGCTTAGCAGGCGGCTGCCTTAAGCCGCTCGGCCACCTCTCCTGCCATCGCGAGCGCCTATTCCGCTGTCGGCACGAGGCATTGTACCACATTCAAACGTGCGGTGCAATCAGGTCGCGCTGCCCGTCTGGTAGCATAGCGATTATGTCCCCATGCAACTGCACAGGGAAAATGTCCCCCTCCCTCCCGCGAGGTTGGGGGGGATAGGCCCAGGTGTGGATTGTGGATAAGTTCGTTGCGCGCGTCGCGACTTGACGGCGTCACGGATAATTGTCCGCATGAACCACCGCATCGCAGTTAGGCCAAAGGACATGAAACGCTACGAGTTGTTGCAGCGAGTGCTGGCGGGCCAGCTGACCCTGGCCGCGGCGGCGTCGGTGCTCGCGGTGAGCTACCGCCACGCCAAACGCCTCAAACGTAAGGTAACTCAGGGTGGCCTGGAGGCGCTGGCGCACGGCAATTGCGGCCGCGCGCCCTCCAACCAGCGCGCCGACGAGATGCGCCGGCGCGTGCTGGCGTTGTCGGCGCAGCGCTACGGGGATTTCAACGACACCCACTTCACCGAGATGCTGGCCGAGCGCGAAGGGATCACCCTGTCGCGCGAGACGGTGCGCCGCTGGCGCCGCCAGGCGGGGCCAGCGCCCAAGCGCCCCCGCCGGGCGCCCCAGCATCGGCGCCGCCGCGAGCGCAAAGAGGCCGCAGGCATGATGATGTTGTGGGATGGCAGTCCGCATCGGTGGTTCGGCCCCGATGCTGATCCCTGCTGCGTGATGGCGGCGATGGATGACGCCACCAGCGAGGTGGTGGGGCTGCTGTTCGTGCCGCGCGAATCGAGCTGGGCCTATCTGAAGCTGCTGGCGCAGGTGAGCGCGCGCGTGGGCGTGCCCCACAGCGTCTACCAGGACTGTCATTCGGCGCTCAAGCGCAATGACGACCATTGGACCCATGACGAGCAGTTGGCGGGCAGACAGGATCCGACGCAGGTGGGCGCGGCGCTGGAGGCGCTCTCGATCGCCCCGATCTTCGCCGGCAGCCCCCAGGCCAAGGGCCGCATCGAGCGCCTGTTTGAAACCCTGCAGGATCGCCTGGTGCCATCGTTGGCGCTGGAGGGGATCGCCGACATCCCCGGTGCCAATGCCTATGCTCAAAATGGCTTCCTGCAGCAGTTCAACCGCGACCACACAGTGGCGCCACAATCGCCGGCAGCGCTCTGGCGCAAGCCGCCGCCGGCCAAAGACCTGGAGCGCATTCTGGCGCTGTCCTACGCAGCGACAGTGGGCAATGACAACGCGGTGAGATTGGGCGGGCTGGTAATTGACATCGCGCCGGGGCCGCACCGGATGAGCTATGCCCGGGCGCGGGTGGCGGTGCTGCAATTGCTCGACGGCAGTTGGCGCGTCTATTACCAGGGGCGCCAGATCGGCGCCGCGACGGCCACCGAGATCGCCGAGTTGACTCGCACCCGCCGGCGGCGCAAGGGGGTGCCGGCGGCGCACGATGCGGTGTATCTGGCGAGCGCCCCCGGTCGCCCCCAGCGCGAGCCGGTGCCGGCCGGAGCCCAGTCGGCGGCGGCGGCCAAATTGCGGGAGCGCACCCCCTCCAGCCTGCGCGTGGGGCCGGTGCGCCGCGCGGGACCCGGGCAAATCATCAAGGGCACCAGGATCGCCTAAGGGGACATAATCGCTTTGCAGTTAAGGGGACATATTGCCTGTGCATCAACAGTCTCTCGCCGGCGCGAGCACGGCCGACTTGGTTGGCATTGCGCCGGGAGAGGCGTTCTCCGCCGAGGAGCTGGGCGACCTCGGGCGGCAGTTCGGGCCGGTGCAATCGGTTATCGTGTTGGCGCAGCACATCGTTGACCCGATACAATTGGTCCGATTCCACGCGAGTGGCGCATACGAGGATTCCCGCATCGCCGCGTTGCGCGCCATCCAACAGGACCCGAGCCAAGGGATCAAGCTGCTGGGCCCGCTGGCGGGTTCGCGGCGTTACCGAGTTGGTGACTATCGCATCGTCTATCAGGTCCACCCGTCCAAGCGCTGGGTGATTGTCGAGAACATTCGGCACCGCACCAGCGCGTATCGTCGGTAAGGGAATGCCGGGTGCTTTCCGATCTCACCCGCGATGACTGGCTAAACGTCCTCGGGCTCGGTGCCAACGAGGCCCACGCGCGCGGCCTCGCCCGCCTGCGAGAATACATGGCGTCGCATCCGGACGACCCG
>DATKUQ010000285.1:0-5262 GCA_035530495.1 Burkholderiales bacterium | reverse complement strand
CCTGGGACATCACCACCCGCACCTTCTCCTACACCAACCATACGCTGATGTCCGAGGCGCTGGAAACCTGGCCGGTGGAAATGCTCGAACAAATGCTGCCGCGCCACCTGCAGATCATCTACGAAATCAACCACCGCTTTCTCACAGGGGTGATGCACAGTTTTCCCGGCGACAGTGAAATGCGCCAGCGCATGTCGATCATCGGCGAAGAACCAGACAAGCGCGTGCGCATGGCGCATCTCGCCGTCGTCGGCAGCCACAAGGTCAACGGTGTCGCGCAAATCCATACCGAGCTCATGAGGCAGACCATATTTGCCGATTTCGACCGCTATTTCCCCGGCAAGATCATCAATCTGACCAATGGCATCACGCCCCGCCGCTGGCTGAACCAGGCCAACCCGCAGTTTGCGACCCTGATCACTTCGCGCATCGGTGACGGTTGGCTCAAGGATCTCAGTCAGCTGCGCCAGCTGATTCCGCTGGCCGAGGACGCCCGGTTCCGCCAGGAATTCGCCGCGGTGAAGCGCGCCAACAAACACGGACTGGCGGCGGAACTCAAACTTGTCCTGGGCATCGAGGTCGATGCCGATTCACTGTTCGACGTGCAGGTCAAGCGCATCCACGAATACAAGCGCCAGCTGCTCAACCTGCTGCATGTCGTGACCCTGTACAAGCGCCTGTGCGATGACCCGCAGCGCGACAGCGTGCCGCGCACCGTGATCTTCGGCGGCAAGGCGGCGCCCGGCTATGTCATGGCCAAGCTGATCATCAGGCTGATCAACGACGTGGCCGAGATCGTCAATAACGACGTGCGCGTACATGGAAAGCTGAAACTCGTATTCGTGCCCAATTACGGCGTCTCCGTGGCCGAATGCGTCATTCCCGCGGCGGATTTGTCCGAGCAGATATCCACTGCGGGCACCGAGGCTTCGGGCACCGGCAACATGAAGCTCGCGCTGAACGGGGCGCTGACCATAGGCACCCTGGACGGCGCCAACGTCGAAATCCGTGACGAGGTCGGCGAAGACAACATTTTCATTTTCGGGCTTACCACCGAAGGGGTCGCCAGGCTGCGCGCCGACGGCTACCGTCCGGCGGACTACTACAACGCCAACGAGGAATTGCGCCAGGTGCTCGACATGATAGCCGGCGGCTATTTTTCGCCGGAGGAGCCCGGCCGGTTCAAGCCCGTCGTGGACAATCTGCTCGCCGGTGGCGACCACTACCTGCTGCTCGCGGACTATGCCTCCTACGTCGCCTGCCAGGCAAAGGTCGAAGCTCTCTACCGCGATCCGGAGCAATGGCAGCGCAAAGCCATCCTCAACGTGGCCAATATGGGAAAGTTCTCGAGCGATCGCAGCATCGCCCAATACGCCGAGCAGGTGTGGCAGGCGAAACCCGTATCGCGCTGAAGCGCCGGCTCTAAGAATCGGTTTCAAAAGGAACGGTTCTAAAAAATGTCATTCCGAGCGGAGCGAGGAATCTGCTGTTAAATCAGATAAGAAGCAGATTCCTCGGCCAGAGCCTGCCCCGAGCGTAGTCGAGGGAGCCTCGGAATGACGGTTCATTTCGAAATGGGTTCTAAGTGGCTTGACAGCCAAGCCGCCCTCTTGCACCCTCATGGGCATGTTCCGCATAGGCAATGGAGCCGGCTTCTCCGGCGACCGCATCGACGCGCCCGGTCCGGTGGTCGACACCCTGATCGCGCGCGGCGGCCCGGCCGCGATGTTCTTCGAGGTGCTGGGCGAACGCACGGTGGCGCTGGCGCAGCTGGAGAAGCGGCGCGACCCGGCGCGCGGCTACGAACCCATGCTCGAGCGCCTGCTCGAACCGATTCTGGAAAAGTGCGCGCGCCACGGCATCGCCGTGATCGGCAATTTCGGCGCGGCCAACCCGGCGGGCGCAGCGCGCGCGATCGCGCGCCTGGCCGAAGGCCTGGGTCTCGGCGGCTTGCGCATCGGCGTGGTCGAAGGCGATGATCTGAGCGCAAGCATCGACCTCGCCGGGCTTGAAGTGCACGAGGCCGACGCGCAGCTCGACCAGGGCGGCGGCGCGATGGTGTCGGCCAATGCCTATCTGTCGGCGCAGCCGATCGTCGAGGCGCTGCGCGCCGGCGCGCAGATCGTGGTCACGGGGCGCTGCGGCGATCCCTCGCTGGCTCTCGCGCCGCTGATCCACCACAACGGCTGGACCGAAGATGACTGGGATCGCCTCGCGCTCGGTTCGGCCGTGGGGCATCTGCTCGAATGCGGTTCGCAGGTCACCGGCGGCGTCTATTACGACCCCGGCTACAAGGACATCCCCGACCCAGCGAACATCGGCTTTCCGATCGCCGAGGTAAGCGCCGACGGGCGCATCGTGATCACCAAGGCCGACGCCACCGGCGGGGTGGTGAACCTTCAGGTGGTGAAGGAGCAGCTGCTCTACGAAGTGCACGATCCGGCGAACTACATCACGCCGGACGTGACGCTGGATTTTTCCGGCGTCAGCCTGCGCCAGGACGGCGCGGACCGCGTCGAAGTGCTGGGCGTGCGCGGCAAGCCGGCGCCCGAGAAACTGAAAGTTACCGTCTGCTTCGAAGGCGGCTGGCTGGGCGAGGGCGAGATCTCGGTCGCCGGGCCGAACTGCCTCGCGCGCGCGAAAAGCATCGCCGAGGTGCTGCTGGAGCGGCTGCGCCGGCGCAAGCTCGACGTCCGGTCCCGTGTCGATCTGATCGGCATTGCGAGCGTGCACGACGACGACGGCGGCACGCTGTGGCGCGCCTACACCGGACGCGATCCGACCGACATCCGCGTGCGCCTCGCGGTGGCGGGCGATGCGCACGACGAGGTCGACCAGGCCGCGCGCGAAGCGCTCGCGCTTTTGTGCTGCGGGCCGGCCGGCTCGGGCGGCGCGCGCTGGCGCACGACGCAGCGCATCCGCACCCAGTCCTATCTCGTGCCGCGCGCGAGCGTGGAACCGCGCGTCAGCGTGAAACCTGCCGCAGCGTGGCTGTGATCGACGACCCCGACGAAATCGTCCTGGTGCCGCTGCACGCGGTCGCACACGGCCGCGCCGGCGACAAGGGCAACCGGCTGAATATCAGCATCATCCCGTACGAAGCGGAAACCTACGCGCTGCTCGCCGCGCAGCTGACGCCCGAGCGCGTGCTGGCGCTGTTCGCCCACCGGCGCGCGGCGCAGGTGGTGCGCTACGACCTGCCGCTGCTGCACGCCTTCAACTTCGTCATCGACGACGCGCTCGAAGGCGGCGTAAACGACAGCCTCAACCTCGACGGCCACGGCAAGACCAATTCCTTCCGCCTGTTGGGCCTGCAGGTGGAAGTGCCGCGCCGGCTGGTGCGCGCGCCGCGGCGCAGGCGCCAAGACCATACTTCGCCGTGAGGGCGGTCCGCTTCACGCTCCGGGCGGCCTTCCCGGAAAGCCGAAAATCGCGCAGCAGCCGCTGATTCGACGCCGGTGCCGCCATGGCGCCGACCGAAGGTGCCGGGACGTTCAGCCTGAACCGATTACCGAGTAGGCAGCGGCATTGTCCTCTAGCCAGCGGCGCGCGCGGCCGCTTGCCTGCCGCCGCGGATGGAAGTCCCGCCGCAGGTAGGCCAGCCAGGGCTTCAGCACGGCACGCGCAAGCCCCTGCCGGCCAAACATCCAGCGCGCCGCGCTCGCCCAGGTGCGCCAACGCCACAACTCGCCCTCGCGCCTGAGGTTGTCGACAGTCTGGCGCAGGAGGTCGCTGATGAAGATCAGGGTCACGCGGCGAAACCATGCGATGCGCCAAGCGCGGCTGCCGCCGAGTGCCTGGTAGACATCGAACGCTGTGCTCCTGTGCTCGGACTCTTCCGCGCTGTGCCACTGCCACATCGTAACCAGGCGCGGCTCGCTGCCGGCGAACAGTTGCGGCGTGCCGAGTATCCATTCGGCCAGGATCGCGGTGAAGTGTTCGTAGGCAGCGGTGATCGCCAGAAGATGGCGCGGGTCGGCGTCTGCCAGCAGCGCGAGGCGCGCCGCGGCACGCGCTTCCCATTTGTTGACCATGCCCTGGCGCTCGAGATGCGCGTTGAAAAGCCCGTGGATGCGCCGGTGCGTCGCCTCCTGGCCGACGAATCCCTGCACCTCGGCCCGGAACTTTTCCTGCTGCTCGGGCTGCAGGACCTTGAAGCCGCCCTTGACCGCATCGATGAAGAACTGCTCACCGATGGGAAAGCTCATCGACAGCGCATCGAACAGCGCGCTCAGAAAAGCGTCGCCGCCGCACCAGTGGCGCGCGAACGGCGTTTCCAGGTCGATCAGCAGCCGGCGCACCGACAGTTCGATCATGCGAAATCCTTGTTCATGTCGACGCAAGCGCCGAAGCCCGTCGTTCCGCGGCGGGAGATCCCGCTTCTTGCCCGATGAAAAGCAGATTCCTCGCTGCGCTCGGCATGACAGGATTCTAGCAAGTTCGCTTCGCGCCCGAGCGCGCGTTTCCATGGCGATCTCCCATCGGCTATGATCTGGCCACAGATGACGATGCAGGATCGAGCAATGGCGATGCGCCGCGACGGTTTTACCATGATGGAGTTGTTGGTGGTCCTCGCGATTATCGGCATTCTGGCTTTGTTCGCGGCCCCCAGCTATATGGACCAGATGATCAGAAAGCAGATCGTCGACGCGGTGCCCCTCGCCGATATCGCGAAGGCGCCGGTGGCGGCTGCGTGGTCCCTGATGCACGCCTTCCCGCACGACAACGCCGCCGCGGGGCTCCCGGTTGCCGACAAAATCGTGAACAATTACATCAGCGCGGTGTCGGTGCAGGATGGCGCAATCGACATCACCTTCGGCAACAGCGTGAACAGCGCCATCAAGGGCAAGATCCTCAGCATCCGCCCGGCGGTGGTGGAGGACGCGCCCATCGTCCCGGTCGCCTGGGTGTGCGGCTATGCCGCCGGGCCCGGCGAGATGACGGTCAAGGGGGAAAACAAGACCGATATCCCGGCGGCCTATCTGCCCGTCAATTGCCGCGCGCACGGCAAATAGAAGAAATGACGCGTCGCGCCCGCCAAGGCGGCGTTGCGAGCGGAACGAGCAAGCGAACATTCGCGCAGCCTGGGTCCTGCGGGAGTATTATTTCCGCCAATATTGTTATCGTCTGAAAGTAGTGGCTGCAGGCGCAGTCGAATCGGTCGATCGAAACTCAACGGAATAAGGAGAAGAAGATGAAAGTGGAATGCGGAACGCCGAGTCGCCGCCTGTTCTGCGCCGGCGTGATGGCTGCGCTGGCCCT
>DATKUQ010000284.1:0-6161 GCA_035530495.1 Burkholderiales bacterium | reverse complement strand
CCTGTTTCAGCACGCGCACCAGCTCGCGCGCCGCGGGCGGCCGGCAAACGCCGGCCATGTCCTTGATGCCGAGAATGTGGGTGCCGGCCTTTTCCAATTGCTTCGCCAGTTCGACGTAGTACTGGAGCTTGTACTTCGGCCGCGCCGGGTCGAACAGGTCGCCGGTGTAGCAGATCGCCGCTTCGAGCACGGCGCCCGACTCCAGTACCGCGTCCATGGCGACGCGCATGTTCTCCACCCAGTTGAGCGAATCGAACACGCGGAACACGTCGATGCCGACCTTGGCGGCCTGGCGGACGAAGTACTTGACCACGTTGTCGGGGTAATTCGTATAGCCCACCGCGTTGGAGGCGCGCAGCAGCATTTGCAGCAGCAGGTTCGGCATGCGCGCGCGCAACTGCGCCAGGCGCTGCCAGGGATCTTCCTTGAGGAAGCGCAGCGCGACATCGAAGGTCGCTCCGCCCCAGCACTCGATCGAAAACAGCTCCGGCGCGATATGCGCGTAATACGGCGCGATCTCCACCATGTCGTGCGTGCGCATGCGCGTGGCGAAAAGCGATTGGTGCGCGTCGCGCATGGTGGTATCGGTGAGCAGCACGCGCTTGTGCTGCCTGACCCAGTGCGCGAATTCCTGCGGGCCCAGTTTGATCAGCCGTTCGCGCGCGCTGCCGGGCATCGGCGCGGCGAGATCGCAATGCGGCTTCTCCGGCAGCGCAGGCAGGTGGTCAAGAGTCTTTCTGCCCTTCATCTCGCGGTTGCCGTTGATCGTGACTTCTCCGATGAACTGCAACAGCTTGGTCGCGCGATCGCGCCGCAACTGGAAGTTGAAGAGCTCCGGCGTCTCGTCGATAAAGCGCGTCGTGTACGCGCCGGAGCGAAATAGCGGATGTGCGATCACGTTCTCGAGGAACTGCAGATTGGTCGCGACGCCGCGCACGCGGAACTCCCTGAGCGCGCGGTCCATCCGCGCCGCCGCCTCGTCCGGCGAATGCCCCCATGCCGTGACCTTGACCAGGAGGGAGTCGTAGAACGGCGTAATGACCGCGCCCGAGTAGGCGGTGCCGCCATCCAGGCGCACGCCGAAGCCGGCCGCACTGCGATAAGCGGTGATGCGCCCATAGTCCGGCGCGAATCCTTTCTCAGGATCCTCGGTCGTGACGCGGCACTGCACCGCATGGCCGTTGAGGCGGATGTCTTCCTGGCGCGGCAGCATGCCGTCCGGATCGCCGATCCTCGCCCCTTCGCTGATGCGGATTTGCGCCTTCACGATGTCGACGCCGGTCACTACCTCGGAAACGGTATGCTCTACCTGAATGCGCGGATTGACTTCGATGAAGTAGAACGCCCCGGTGTCGGTGTCCACCAGGAACTCGACGGTGCCGGCGTGGGTGTATTTCGCGGCGCGCGCGATCTTCAGCGCCGCGCTGCAGAATGCGGCGCGGTGCTCGTCGTCGAGATAGGGGGCCGGCGCGCGCTCGACCACCTTTTGGTGACGCCGCTGCACCGAGCAGTCGCGCTCGAACAGATGCACGGTGTTGCCGTGCTGATCGCCGAGCACCTGCACCTCGACGTGGCGTGCCCGGCGCACCAGCTTCTCCAGGTAGACCTCGTCGTTGCCGAAGGCCGCCAGCGCCTCGCGCCGCGCGATTTCGAGGTGCCCCGGCAGATCCGCAGCGCGCTCCACGACCCGCATGCCGCGGCCGCCGCCGCCCCAACTCGCCTTGAGCATGAGCGGATAGCCGACCTCGGCGGCCTGTTTTTGCGCGCCTGCGTCGTCGCGCGGCAGCGCGCCAGTTGCCGGCATGACCGGCACGCCCACCGAAACCGCGAGATTGCGCGCGCTGAGCTTGTCGCCGAGGGTGCGCATCACTTCGGGCCGCGGACCGATGAACGTAATGCCGGCAGCGGCGCAGGCTTCGGCAAATTGCGGGTTTTCCGAAAGAAAGCCGTAGCCGGGGTGGATCGCGTCGACCTGCGCTTCGCGCGCGATGCGAATGATGTCCTCGATATCGAGGTAGGCGGCGATGGGCTTCTTGCCCTGGCCCACGCGATAGGCCTCGTCCGCCTTGGAGCGGTGCAGGGCGAAGCGGTCCTCGGCCGAGTGGATGGCGACGGTGCGGATCCCCATCTCGGAGGCCGCGCGCATGACGCGAATCGCAATCTCGCTGCGATTGGCGACGAGGATGCTGCGGATCGGGCGGGGGCTTTTCATGGCCTTATTCTATACTGCCGCGCGACGAATTCCCCAGGGCGCGGTGTTCACCGCCAGCGTTAGGCGGCTTGCGCAGCATCGACTGCGTGTCCGGCTTGTTCATGACTGAATGAGCCGGGGCACTGTATCATTCCACGCAAAGGCGAGGGTCAGGCCGGTGCGAGTATGCGCCCGGTACCGATCCGTGCCGCAAGGACGCAGCCTGTGGGCATGACGGGCTGCACCCACTTTGAAAAGGAGTTTTCATGCGGCGACTCATCATCGGCCTGTCCGGAGCGTCCGGCGCCATCTACGGAATCCGCACCCTGGAGGCGCTGAAGGGCGTGCCCGACATCGAAACCCATTTGGTGCTGTCGCCTTCGGCCAAGCGCACCATCGTCGAAGAGACCGACTGGAAGGTCTCCGCGGTCGAAGCGCTGGCCGATGTGGTCCACAGGCATGGCGACATCGGTGCCGCGCTGGCCAGCGGCTCGTTCATCACCGCCGGGATGATCGTGGCGCCATGCTCGATCAAGACCCTGTCGGAGATCGCAAACTCCCACAACGACAATCTGCTGGCGCGCGCCGCCGACGTTTGCCTGAAGGAGCGCCGTCGGCTGGTGCTGCTGCTGCGCGAGACCCCGCTGCATCTGGGACACATCGAACTCATGGCGCAAGCCTCCCGCTATGGCGCGGTCCTGCTGCCGCCTGTACCCGCCTTCTACAACCATCCGCAAACGCTGGACGACATCGTCGACCACACGGTGGGCAAGGCGCTCGATCAGTTCGATATTCCGCACGCGCTGTTCAAACGCTGGAAGGAAGCGCCCGCGGCGTCGAACGCAGTACAGCGGGGGGCCGCCAAGCGGTCCAGGGCTTGACGTGCAATGGGCCTTCAGCTTTACAAATCCTTACAACTGTTGACGGGCCTTTTTAGCTAGAATGCAGGTTCGCGGTAGCTAGCGTCTCCGGGATGCGCCGATGCAAGCGATGTGCTCGGCGCATCCGTGCCGATAAATTAAAGGGTATCTCTAATAATCGCAATTCTGTCATTCCGAGCGATGCGAGAATCTGCTTTTCATAGTACACAAGAAGCAGATTCTTCGGCCTGCGGCCCCAGAATGACGATTTTTAGAGGTCCCCTAAAGTAAAGAAATGGAACCCCTGTGAAAACGAGAATTTTCCTGTCCGTGCTGCTCTCTCTGGCCCTGCTTCAGGGTTGCAGCAAAAGCGGCGGTGGCAGCAGCACCTCCAACGGCTCGGTGCGTTTGGTGAATGCGTCGCTTGCGAACGCTTCGCTGGACATGACCGTGTCCAGCTCCGCGCTCGCCTCCACCTCGTTCGCCTCGGGCGTCGCGACGGGTAGTGCGAGCACCGTTGTCGACATTTCGCCGGGTATCTACACCTTCTCGCTGGCGGCCAGCGGAACCGGTAACCCCTTGGCGCAGCAGTCTCTTATGATCTCTTCCGCCATGCCCTATGCGCTGGTGGCCCATCCGGAAGGAGGGCAACTGAGGCTGACGGCGCTTAGCGAGAACGAACTCGCGCCGGCGGCCGGCGACGGAAAGATACGGATATCGAATCTGGCACTCCAGGATACCGGGGGCGTAGACGTTTACATGGCCGCAAGCGGCGGTACTCCGACCAGCGTTCCGGCCGGCGTTTCGCCCATCGTGAGCAACCTCGGGGTGGCTTCCGGCTACTTTGAGATCCCGCAGGGCAGCTATCAGATCTGGGTCACCGGTGCGGGCAACAAGGCGGACGTGAGGCTGTATCTGCCTGCGGTGGCCATCAGCAATCCGAACGTGACGACCTTGGTGCTGACCGCTACCGCGGGGGGCGTTTTGGTCGACGGATGGCTCGTCACGCAGGGAGACTCGACGGTCACCGAAGCGGCGAATACTTCGGTGCGCATACGCGTCGCCGCAAATATCGCTGGTTCGGGAACCGTCGTCGCCACGGTGAACGGCGTGCAGCTTGACGCGTCCACCCTGGTGTCGCCGCAGCTGGACTCCTACGCCGTGGTTCCGTCCGGTGCTTTGACGACGAGCGTCGTGGTGGACGGTACCGCCGTCAGCGTGCCGAACCTGAGTGCTACGGCCGGTGGCGATTACACGCTGCTGGTCGCCGGTACCTCCGCATCGCCGACGTTCAAGTTGATCAGCGACGACAACAGCCTGCCGCCTGGCGGCATGGCCAAGCTGCGTGTGGTGAACGGGATCAACGTCGCCACTCCCGTCAACGTCTCGCTCACCGCCGACGTCAATCTGGTCGCGCAAAACGTGGCTTTCGGGACGGCTTCGACCCCGGCGACGCTCGCGCCAGGCATCAACCCCTCCTCGCTGCAGGTGACGCCGCCGTTCACTCCGGCGCTGACATGGTCGCCATCGTCCTCGTTGCCGCTGCAATCGCGGGGAGTGTACAGCGTGTTCGTCCTGGGCGGCACTACGGCGCCGGACGTGCCGACGGCAATTGTGAGGGCTGACCGCTGAACGCGCCGCGCCAGCGCGCGGATCGTTTCTTGATAATTCGAAAGCGCCGCCGGGTGCCGCAAGGCATCCGGTTGAGGCGCACTTGAGCCCGGCTGCGAATCCGGGATTCCATGCAACCACGACGCGCGACCCGCTTCGCTTCGAGTACGAAAGCGGATCGCACAAACCAGTTTGAGGCCATGATGAAGCTATTTTTAGCGCTGTGTTTTGCCTGTTTCGCGACCGCGGTTTCCGCGCAGGATCTTGCTCCAGGCGCCCTGATCAGGGGTATGAGCGACGATGTCATCCGCATTATCAAGCAGGACAAGGACATCAAGGCCGGCGATCGGGCCAAGATCAATGCACTGGTCGATGCCAAGGTGCTGCCGCATTTCGACTTCGACCGCATGACGGCGCTCGCCATGGGACGCAACTGGCGCAAGGCGGATGCGGAGCAGAAAAAGGTGCTGATCGACGAATTTCGCACGCTCCTGGTGCGCACCTATTCCGGCGCGCTGGCCTCCTACAGGAACGAGGTGATCGAATTCATGCCGCTGCACGCCGGCGCGGGCGACACCGATGTCACGGTCAGGACCCGGGTCGAGCGGCCGGGCTCCGAGCCGATCGGCATCGATTACAGCATGGAGAAAATGCCGGACGGCTGGAAGGTCTACGATGTCGCCGTTGCCGGTGCAAGCCTGGTCATCAGCTACCGCGACAGCTTCGACACCGAGATCAAGCAAAACGGCGTGGATGGCCTGATCAAAGCGCTTGCCAGCAAGAACCGCTCGCAGGAAAGCTAGCGCGCCGGCCCCGGCTGCGGCCTTGCGGGCACTCGCTGCCAGCCGGCGGGGCACGCCGGAACCGCAGGGTAGTAGCCCGGCGGATTGAAGCAGTAGTACCAGTATTGCTGGCTGGTAGGCGCGGGCGCGACGGGTGCCGGTGGCGGGGGCGCGGCCGGAGCTGCTGCCGGCACGGCCTGCCAAGGCGCCGCACACTGCGGCACGTACGGATAGTAGCCGGCGGGATTGGAGCAGTAGTACCAGTACTGTTGCGTGCCCGATACCAGTGGGGCAACGGCACCTGGCGGCAGGTAGGGGTCGGGATAGGGATAGACGGGGGCCGGATAGAAATACCAGTTTCCTCCGACGATCCACCACCATCCGCGGCGGCCATCATGCCGGCCGTGATGCCACCGGCCACCCCGCCATAGCGCGAAGTCGTGTTCGTGGAAGCGGTGAATATCGCCGCGCCAGCGTTCGTGCCGTTCCTGCTCATGCCATTCGTGCTCGTGCCGCTCGTGTTCGTCGCGGCGATGATCGCCTTCATCCGCCGCAGCCGGACCGGCCGTGAACACCGTCGCCAGGAGAACGGCAAGCAGGCTGCCGACGATTTTCGTCGCACTTGCGCGCGCGGGTATCTTCTGTTTCATGTTTGCATGCGCCCCAGGAGACTTACAAGGCTCAGCGCATGCCCGGAGGCGGCGGCGGCGGGTACCC
>DATKUQ010000283.1:0-2357 GCA_035530495.1 Burkholderiales bacterium | reverse complement strand
CCAAGGTTGCGCTCGCGCCGCTGCTGCGCAAGGCGATGGCGGCGGACCGGGTGTCGGGCGAGCATTATTCCGGCCGCTGGCACGACATCGGCACTGCCGAGCGGCTGCGGGCCTTGGATATGGCGCTGCGCGCAGACACCTAGGTACGCCAGACTGTACAATTGATTCAATCCACGCCTGAGCAGCCGAACGCCGACCCCCTATGACCGATATTCAAATTTACGCCAAGCGCCGCGCCGCGCTGCTCGCGCAGATGCACAGCGGCATCGCGATCGTGCCCACCGCGCCCGAGCGCCTGCGCAACCGCGACAGCGAGTACCTGTACCGCTTCGACAGCTATTTCTATTACCTCTGCGGCTTTCAGGAGCCCGAAGCGGTATTGGTGCTGATCGCCGGGACGGAGCCGCAAAGCATCCTTTTTTGCCGCGAGAAGAACCTGGAGCGCGAAACCTGGGACGGATTCCGTTACGGGCCGGACGCGGCGAAGGAGGCCTTCGGCGTCGACGCTGCCTATCCCGTCGGCCAGCTCGACGAAAAGCTGCCGATGCTGATGGCCAACCAGCCCGCGCTGCATTGCGCGCCGGGCATGGATGCGGACTGGGACGCGCGCATCATGCGCTGGCTGAACCAGGTACGCGCGCAAGGCCGCACCGGCGTCAGCGCGCCGCAGCGCATCCACGATGTGCGCGCCGCGCTGGACGAGATGCGTCTGCTCAAGGACGAGCACGAGCTCGATCTCATGCGACGCGCCGCGGCAATCTCGGCCAAAGCGCACGTGCGCGCCATGCGCGCCACGCGGCCCGGCAAAATGGAATATGAAATCGAGGCCGAATTGCTGTACGAATTCCGCCGCCACGGCGCCCAGTTCCCCGCCTATTGGCCGATCGTCGCCGGCGGCGCCAATGCCTGCGTGCTGCATTACAGCGACAACAGCGCACGTCTGGACGAGGGCGCGCTGCTGTTGATCGACGCCGGCTGCGAGCTCGACGGCTATGCATCCGACATCACCCGAACCTTTCCCGTGAACGGCAAATTCGGTGGCGCGCAGAAGGACATCTATGAGCTGGTGCTCGCGGCGCAAGCCGCCGCCATCGCCGCGACCCGACCCGGCGCCGCCTGGGATGTGCCGCACGAGGCGGCGGTGCGCGTGCTGGCGCAGGGCATGATCGATTTCGGCCTGTGTTCCGGCAGTCTGGACCAGGTGCTGGAAACGGGCGACTACAAGCGCTTTTACATGCACCGCACCGGCCACTGGCTGGGTCTGGACGTGCACGACGCCGGCGAATACAAGATCGAGGGCAAGTGGCGGCCGCTGGCAGCCGGCATGGTGCTCACGGTCGAGCCCGGCTGTTACATCCGGCAGGCGGAGGGCGTGCCCGAAGCCTACTGGAACATCGGGGTGCGCATCGAGGACGACGTGCTGGTGACCGAGGGCGGCTGCGAAGTGATTACCGCGGCAACGCCCAAGAGCGCCGCCGATATCGAAGTCCTGGTGGGCAAGGACTGAGCGCCGGCGTGCCCGCGTATGGCAATGAACCCTGAAGCCGTAGACATACTGATCGCCGGCGGCGGGCCGGTGGGCGCCGCGCTGGCGCTCGCGCTCGAGGGCAGCGGTCACAGCGTGGTGCTGGCCGAGGCACGCAGTGCCGAGTCCCACGGTGCGCGCAATGCCGACTCCCACGGTGCGCGCAATGCCGGCGCCGGCGGTGCGCGCACCGTCGATGCCAGCGCAGCGCAAGGCGCAGCCACGGGCGATGCGCGCGCGATCGCGCTGTCGCATGCCAGCCGCCTGATACTCGAGCGCCTGCACGCCTGGTCCGGTCTTCCGGTCACTGCCATCGAGACCATCCACATTTCGCAGCAGGGCGGCTTTGGCCGCACCCTGATCCGCGCTGCCGATTGCGAAGTGCCTGCACTGGGCTATGTCGCCAACTACGACGACCTGCAGCAGAGCCTGCTCGCCGCGCCCTGCTCGGCGAGGCGTCTGTTCGGCGCCAGGCTGAGCGGCTTCGACGGCAGCACCGCCACGGTGCAGACTTCGGATGGCGAACGCGTGTTCGCGCCGCGCCTGACGGTGTTTGCCGACGGCGCGCGCATCGCGGACGAGCGCGCAGCGCCGGCTTACAGCAAAGACTATAGGCAGACCGCAGTGGTAGCCTGGGTCAGGACCGAGCAAGCGCACCGCGGCAGGGCGTGGGAGCGCTTCACCCCCGAAGGGCCTCTGGCGCTACTGCCGCATGGCGCAGGATACGCACTGGTTTGGACCGCCGCTGCGGAACGTTGCACGCGCCTGTGCGCACTGGACACTCCCGCTTTCCTCGCCGAGCTGCGTGCGTCTTTCGGTGACCGGCTGGGCG
>DATKUQ010000282.1:0-9288 GCA_035530495.1 Burkholderiales bacterium | reverse complement strand
AGCTGTTCTCCGAGCCCGAGCCCTTGGGGATCATTTCGATCGCGAGCGTCTCGTTCAGGTCGGAGAACTCGATATTGATCACCGGCACGCCGCGGCCGCAGGAGCTGTGCTCGTTCACGCGCGTCAGCGGGTGCACCACCGAGGAGCGCAGCGGGTGCTCGCGCGTGGCGCGTTCGCAGCCCGCGCGTATCGCCTGCTTCAGCGCATGGCCGTCGACGCTCACGCCGCGGCCTATGACGACGTTGTAGATCGGAATGCCGGTGTCCTGGCACAGCAGGTTGGCGTTGTCCTCGGCCACGCTGATGTTCTTGATCATGGTGCCGAGTACGCTTTTTGCGGTGGCGTCGGTTTCCTCGCGCGCGAGCGCGGCTATGCCCGATTTGATGTCGGGCGGCAGGATTTTCAACGCGCGGATGTACAGTTCCTTGGCCGCTTCCTCCACCTGCTTCAGATCGATGTTCATGTGCGGATTTGTCTTTATGTCAACGAGTGTGAATTGCCGAAAGCTGCGCTTCGCCCGCGGCGCTGCGGCCTCATTCTAATCCGACCGGCCCTATAGCACGAGCGCGAACGCGAGTCCGGCGGCAAGCGCCGCGCCTGCAGCCCAGGCGAGCAGGCTCTTCTGCCAGCCGCGCCAGGGCAGGAATTCCAGCGCGAGCAGGCGCAAGCCCCCGGCAAGGTGCGCCGCCAGCAGCAGCACCAGTCCGGCTTCGGCGAACTTCACCAGCGGTTGCTGGGTCCAGCGCAGCAGCGTGTCCAGCCTGGCCTCGCCCTGCAGCGCCTGCCCCAGCGCCCAGAAATGAAACGGCAGAAACAGCGACAGCGCCAGTCCCGACAGCCGGTGCACGAGGAACGCCCACCAGGCCGGGTGGTTTCTCGCTCTGTAGTCGTTCTTCATGCTCATCCGACGAATACGGCCGCACCGGCGCGCAGCCCGAAAACGAACAAGGCGAGCGCGAGCGCGCCGATGACCCAGTTCAGCGAGCTATTGCGCCAGCCCAGCCACTCCTGGCACAGGGCGCGCAAGCCTATGGGCGCGTGCACGGCGATCGCGAGCACATACAGCGTATAGAACGCGAGCGCGCCGACGTTGCCCCGGGTGCGCGCCAGGATGGCCGCGCCGGACAGGCCGTGGTGCACCGCGTAAATGATGGTCACGAGATGCACCAGCACGCACAGCGCGAGCACAGCGGCGCTGGCGCGCTGCGCAATCCACAGCCAGGTCTCGAATCTGGCGTTCGCCCCGGGCGCGGCCGCAGGCCCGGGGGCATAGCCCAGTCCGGCGCCGCTCACAGCTCGCCCCTCCATGCCGCCAATGCCACCGCGCGCTTGAGCCCGGCGATGGAAGCGGTCGGTACGATGTTCTTCGGGCAGCGCTCGCTGCAGCTGAGGTGCGTATGGCAGGCGTGGCAGCCGGCATCTCCCGCGACCGCGGCCAGGCGCTCGCGCTGCGCCGTATCGCGCACGTCGTTGACCAGCGTCCAGGCGCGGTTCAAGGCGGCCGGGCCAAGATAATCCGGGTTCCAGGAGACGACATCGCAGGAGGCATAGCACACGCCGCAGCCTATGCATTCGATGCCGGCATTGGCCGCGACGCGCTCGGGCGAATCCGAGGCCACCCGCGCGAACGCGTCCTTGCGCGTGGCGCCCGGCGCGAAGCGGCCGCGCGCGCGCGCCCACTTGTCGAAGAATTCGCGCATGTCGGTCACCAGGTCCTTCACCACCGGCAGATTGGCGAGCGGGGCGATCTGGATCGCGTTGTCCTTCGCCACTTTGGCGACGTGGGTGCGGCAGGTCCAGCGCGCGACGCCGTTCACGGTCATGGCGCAGGCGCCGCACATGCCGACGCGGCAGGCAAAGCGGTAGGACAGGGTGGGGTCGATGTTGCGCTGGATGTAGGTCACCACATCGAGCACGCTCTGGCTTTCCTGGCGCGGCACTTCGTAATTTCGATATTCGCCATCGGCGCCGCCGCGCCACACCGAGACCCGGAGCATGTTCATCGCGCTATTCTACCCATGTTGGCGGCGCCTTGGATCCGGGTCGTCAGTCTTCGCCCAGGCGCGTCAGCAAGGCCTTAAGCGCTTGCGGCCCGCCGCACCATCGCCGCGTCCCATGCTTCCGGATTGACCAGGCTGCGCGGCCGCTCGCCGGCCAGCACCTGCAGCACCTGGGTCACGGCCGAGTGCGCGAGCTCGCGCAGGGCGTCCCCGGAGAGCCCGGCCACATGCGGCGTGAGGATGATGTTATCCAGATCCCACAGCGGACTGGGCTCGCGCAGTGGTTCTTCCTCGAACACGTCCAGCGCCGCGCTGTCTATGCGGCCCTCGGCGAGCGCACGCTCCAGCGCTTTTTGCTGCACGATCTTGCCGCGCCCCGTGTTGATCAGGATCGCGTGCCGCTGCATGCGCCGCAATTGCGCTTCGCCTATCATGCCGCGCGAGCTGTCGTTGAGTTCCGCATGGATCGAGACCACGTCCGAGCGCTCGAGCAGCTCGTTCAGGTCGGTGAGCATGGTCGCGCCCAGCGCCTCGGCCTTGGCCGCCGGCACGTAGGGGTCGTAGGCGAGCACCTTCATGCCGAACGCCGTGATGCACTTGCGCGCCATTTCGCTGCCTATCAGCCCCAGGCCGATGATCCCCAGGGTCCTGCCGTTCACGTCGCGCACGTCGAGATCGGTGCGCTTGGCCCAGGCGCCGCCGGCGCGCACGGTGCGATCGCTCAGGTCCATGCGGCGCGACAGCGACAGCATCATCGCGATGGCATGCTCGGAGACCGGTATCGTACCCAGTCCCGGGTTGTTCACCACGGCAACGCCATGCGCGGTGCAGGCGGCTACGTCGATCGAATCGGTGCCGCGGCCGGACGAGGCCACGACGGCCAGCTGCTTGGCGCCCGCGAGCGCGGCCGAATCGATGCGGTGCGGATAGCGCACGATGGCGGCGTGCGCGCCCTTGAGCGCCGCCGCGATTTCAGCGGGCGCCGGATCATCCAGCGCCACCACTTCGGCCTTGGTTCGCAGTACCTTGTCCGCGTCGGCGTGGTAAATCCCCCCGACCAGGACTACTTTGGGTTTAGAACTCAAGCGCTCTCGTACAAGCGCGTGAGCACGAACTCGCGATGGCCCAGCGCCTCGGCGGCGGTGAGGCGGCCGTTGGCGGTGCGGAACATGCAATCGAGCAACGCATCGCCCGCCTGGCTTTGCGTCATTTCGCGACGCAGCAGCCCGGAGACGTCGACGTCGATGTGCTCGGACATGGTGCGTACCGTACGCGGATTAGCCGAGAGCTTGATCACCGGAAGTATGGGATTGCCGATGACGTTGCCCTGCCCGGTGGGGAACAGGTGCACCACGAAACCCGCCGCTGCCACCAGCGTGACCATTTCGGCCGCGGCCGAGGACGAGTCCATGAACCACAGGCCGGGGCCGGTCGGCACTTCGGCCTTGTCGAGCACACCGTCCACCATGCACTTGCGGCCTATCTTCTGGATATTGCCCAGCGCTTTTTCTTCGATCGTGGTGAGCCCGCCCAGGATATTACCCTTGGTCGGCTGCGAATCCATGAGGTCGCTGGTCTTGTGCCGGTCGATCACCTCCTGGTAGCGGTCGAACATGGCCATGAATTCCTTGCGCACCTTGGGCGTGCGGCAGCGCGCGGCCACCAGGTGCTCGCCGCCGGTGATTTCGGTGGTCTCGCCGAACACCAGCGTGGTCTTGTGCGGATACATCTTGTCGAAGGCATTGCCCACAGTGGGGTTCGAGGCGCAGCCGGAGGTGGTGTCGGACTCGCCGCATTTGGTCGAGACCCACAGATCCTTCAGCGGCCGCTCCACCCGGCGCAGCTCGGAGGCCCACTGTACGTACTGTTTGGCCGCCTTGGACGCGCGCATGATGGTGTCATGGTCGCCGTGCTGCTCGATGCCGAAACCGCACACCGGCTTGCCGGTCTTGGCGATGCCGTCGACGACGCGCTTGGTCCACTCTTCCTCGATGCCGATCACCACCACCGCGGCCACGTTCGGATTGGAGCCGGTGCCGATCAGGGTGCGAAAGTGCAGGTCGAGGTCGGCGCCGAACTGCAGCCGCCCGTAAGGGTGCGGGATGGCCATCGCGCCCTTGATGTTGTTGGCGACGGACTCGCACGCCGCGTTGGCGAGATCGTCGACCGGCAGGATGATGACGTGGTTGCGCACGCCGATGCGGCCGTTCTCGCGTTTGTAGCCCCAGAATGTCGCTTTGGAAAGATTCATGGCTACCACCTCTTCGTCTTGATGTTGTGCACGTGCGCATGTTCGCCGACCTTGATCGGCGCGACCACGCGTCCGATGTCGGTGCCGTACTTGATTACGGTCTCATCGGCCTTGAGCTTCTTGATCGCAAGCTTGTGGCCGATGGGAATGTTGTTTTGCGCGCGTACCTTGATCTGCTTGTCCTGGTCCATGATCCAGCCGGTGAGCAGCTGGCCGGATTTGATACCCTCGACCACGACCACGCCGACCGAATCGTGCTCGTCATGCACTACGAAGTGAATCATGCTTACGCCTCCTTAACCAGATTCAAATGTCCGAATCCGCGCTGTCGACGGCAGGCGGTTGCGGAATACGGATGGTAGGCGCGACCGCGGTCAAAGTCAACTATATGACTTGTATGATCTAGACGATATGCTAGACTGATTCGATGGATGTGGCGCAGCAGATGAACGCAACCCCCGGCACCAACCCAGGCGGCCAGCTGCCGCTGTACAAGGAGGTGAAGGATCTGCTGACGCAGAGTCTCGCCGCAGGCGAATGGCAGCCGGGCGTAGCCCTACCCTCCGAGACCAGGCTCGCCGAGCGCTATCGCGTTTCGATCGGCACCGTGCGCAAAGCCATCGACGAACTGGTGGCAGAGCGCATCCTCGTGCGCCACCAGGGCCGCGGCACCTTCGTCGCCAGCCACAACGCGCGGCGCATGCTGTTCCATTTTTTTCACGTCGTCCCGGCCGGCGGCGGGAAGGAGCAGCCGGAAACCGAGCTCCTGTCCTTCGAGCGCGCCAAGGCCGACGCCGACAGCGCCGCGCGCCTGAATATCGCGCCCGGCGCTGCGGTGTTCAGAATCCGGAACCTGCTGCTGCTCGCGGCCAAGCCGGTGGTGCTGGACGAAATCACGCTGCCGGCGGAGCGCTTTCCGCGCCTGAGCGAAAAGGTGTTTCGCGAGCGCGACAGCACCATCTACCAGCTTTACCAGGAACGCTACGGCATCAACGTGGTGAGAAGCGCCGAGCGCCTGAGCGCTGCGCTCGCCGACCGGGCGAGCGCGAAGCTGCTGCGCGTCGCGCCGGGTTCACCGCTGCTGCACATCAAGCGCACCGCGCTGACCTATCACAATGTGCCGGTGGAACTGCGCACCAGCCTGGTCAACACCGCGGAACACGAGTACTTCAGCGATTTGGGCAAGGCCTGACGCCGCGTCTGCCGTCGTTTGCGGATCTCGCCCCGCGACGCGCCGGCATCGCGCCGGCGCCTGGCCCTAGCCGGCCGCGCGCGCTTCCAGCGCCTCGACCGCCGGCAGTTTCTTGCCTTCGAGGAACTCGAGGAAGGCGCCGCCCGCAGTCGATATGTAGCCGATGTCCTTGGCCACGCCGAACTTGTTGATGGCGGCGACGGTGTCGCCGCCGCCCGCGATCGAGAACGCCTTGGACGCGGCGATCGCCAGCGCCAGCGTCTTCGTGCCTTGCGCGAACTGATCGAACTCGAACACCCCGACCGGGCCGTTCCAGACGATGGTGCCCGCGCGCTTGAGGCTTTCGGCCAGCCGCGCCGCGGTCTCGGGGCCGATGTCGAGGATCATCTCGTCGGCGCCGACGGCAGCAGCGGGCTTTACCGTCGCAGCCGCGGTCGCGGAGAGCTCCCCGCCCACGACCACGTCAGTCGGAATCGGCACCGCGGCGCCGCGCGCCTTCATCGCCGCGATGATGTTCTTGGCTTCACCGATCAGATCCGCTTCGGCCAGCGACTTGCCGATCGGCAGCCCGGCCGCGAGCATGAAGGTGTTGGCGATACCGCCGCCGACGATCAGTTCATCCACCTTTTCCGCCAGCGCCGCGAGGATGGTGAGTTTGGTCGAGACCTTGGACCCGGCCACGATCGCGATCAAGGGGCGCGCCGGCTGCGCCAGCGCCTTGCCCAGTGCCTCGAGTTCCGCCGACATCAGCGGCCCGGCGCAGGCGACAGGGGCATACATGGCCGCGCCGTAGGTCGTGGCTTCGGCACGGTGCGCGGTGCCGAACGCGTCGTTGACATAAATGTCGCACAGCACGGCGATGCGCCGGGCCAGCGCCTCGTCGTTCTTTTTCTCGCCTTTGTTGAAACGGCAGTTCTCCAGCAGCACCACCTTGCCCGGCTCCACCGTAACGCCGTCGAGCCAGTCGCGCTTGAGCGGCACTTCGACGCCGAGCAGGCCCGACAGGTGGCGCGCGACCGGCGCCAGCGACTCGGACTCGCTGAATTCCCCCTCCTTCGGCCGGCCGAAGTGCGAAGTCAGCATCAGGCGCGCGCCTGCACTCATCGCGAAACGGATACCCGGCAGCGCCGCGCGGATGCGCGTGTCGTCGCCGATCTTGCCGTCCTTGGCGGGCACGTTGAAATCCACGCGGATCAGCACGCGCTTGCCGCGCAGGTCGAGGTCGGTCATCTTCAGGATTGCCATGTCTTTCTCGCTACGCAGTGCCTGCCGGGTCGATCCGCATCACAGGCTATTTCGCGTTCATCAGCGCGGCCGCGGTATCGAGCATGCGGTTGCTGAATCCCCACTCGTTGTCGTACCAGGCGGAGGCCTTCACCAGCGTGCCGCCCGAGACCTTGGTCAGCGTGGAATCGAAAATGCTGGAATGCGGATTGTGGTTGAAGTCCACCGACACCAGCGGATCCTGGTTGTAGGCGAGGATGCCCTTGAGGCTGCCTGCGGCCGCCTCCTGCATCACCTGGTTTATCTCCTCCACGCTGGTCGCGCGCTTGGCGATGAACGACAGGTCGACGATGGAGACGTTGATCGTGGGCACGCGTATCGCGTAGCCGTCGAGCTTGCCGTTGAGTTCGGGCAACACCAGACCCACGGCCGAGGCCGCGCCGGTTTTGGTCGGGATCATGGACATGGTGGCCGAGCGCGCGCGGCGCAGGTCCTTGTGATAGACGTCGGTCAGCACCTGGTCGTTGGTGTAGGAGTGGATGGTGGTCATCAGCCCGCAGACCAGGCCGATCTTGTCGTGCAGCGGCTTCACCATCGGCGCCAGGCAGTTGGTGGTGCAGGAGGCGTTCGAGATCACCGTGTGCGCGGCCTTCAGCACATTGTGGTTCACGCCGTAGACGATGGTCGCATCGACGTCCTTGCCGCCGGGGGCGGAGATGATCACTTTCTTCGCCCCCGCCTTGAGGTGGGCGCCCGCCTTCTCCTTGCTGGTAAACAGGCCCGTGCATTCCATCACCACGTCCACGCCGAGCTCGGCCCAGGGCAGTTCGGCCGGATTGCGGATCGCGCAGACGCGTATCTTGTCCCCGTTCACCAGCATGGCGTCCCCCTCCACCGCCACCGTGCCGGGAAACTTGCCGTGGGCGGTGTCGTAGCGGGTCAGATGGGCGTTGGTCTGAGCATCGCCGAGGTCGTTGACGGCGACGATCCGGATATCGTGTTTCTTGCCCTCTTCATACAGCGCGCGCACGATGTTGCGCCCGATACGGCCGTAGCCGTTGATTGCGACCTTGATAGTCATGACTTGCTCCTAGCGAAAAATGTGAATTACGGGTTTGCGCGGATAGCCGCAGATATACACGGACGATCTCGGGCCCGGTTTGAGAAAAATCAATCCGCGACCAAACACAAGGATACGCTCAGATCGCGCTTTTCACCGCTGCCACCACATTGTCCACGGTAAAGCCGAAATGCTTGAACAGCTGCGCACCCGGGGCGGACTCGCCGTAACGGTCGATGCCGATCACCGCCCCTTCCAGCCCGACGTACTTGCGCCAGTAGTCGGACACGCCCGCCTCCACCGCGACGCGCGGCACGCCGCGCGGCAGCACGGCGTCGCGGTAAGCGGCGTCCTGGCGGTCGAATACATTGGTCGAAGGCATGGACACCACGCGCGCGCGCACGCCCTCCGCGGCCAGCTTCGCCTGCGCTTCCATCGCCAGCTGCACTTCCGAACCGGTGGCGAGCAGCAGCGCCTGCGGTTTTCCCTCGCAATCGGCGAGCACATATGCGCCGCGCGCGATATCCGCGAGCGCCCGCGCGTCGCGCTTCTGGAACTGCAGGTTCTGGCGCGAGAACACCAGCGCGCTCGGCCCGTCGCGGCGTCCGACCGCCGCGGTCCAGGCCAGCGCCGATTCCACCGTGTCGCAGGGCCGCCACAGATCCAGGTTCGGGATCAGGCGCAGGCTGGAAACATGCTCCACCGACTGGTGCGTCGGTCCGTCCTCGCCGAGGCCGATCGAGTCGTGGGTAAACACGAAAATATTGCGCAGCTTCATCAGCGCCGCCATGCGCAGCGCATTGCGCGCGTAATCGGAAAAGGTGAGAAAGGTGCCGCAGAAAGGCAGCAATCCGCCGTGCAGCGCCATGCCGTTGGCGATCGCCGCCATGCCGAACTCGCGCACGCCGTAGGAAAGGTAGTTGCCGCCGCCGCTGGCGCCGACTGTGCTCGCCCCCGACCAGTTGGTGAGGTTGGAACCGGTAAGATCGGCCGAGCCGCCGACGAATTCGGGCAGCACCGGGGCCAGACCCTCGATCGCATTCTGCGAGGCCTTGCGCGTGGCAATGGTTTCGGCCTTGGCCTCGATCTTCGCCAGCAGCGCGTCGCAATGCGACTTCCAGCCGGTGGGCAGCTCGCCCGCCATGCGGCGCAGGAACTCGCGCGCGAGCTGCGGATGCTGCTTCTCGTAAGCGGCGAAGCGTCGGTTCCATTGGCCCTCGAACTCGGCGCCGCGCGCGCGCGCATCCCAGCCGGCGTAGACGTTCTGCGGTATCTCGAAGGGCACGTGCTCCCAGCCGATGGCCGCGCGCGTGGCCGCGACTTCCTTTTCGCCCAGCGCCGCGCCGTGCACGTCGTGCGATCCTGCCTTGTTCGGCGCGCCCTTGCCGATCACCGTCTTGCAGCAGATCAGGCTGGGCCTGTCGGCGACCGCCTTCGCCGCAACGATCGCGCGCTCGACCGCGTCGACGTCGTGGCCGTCCACCGCGGGAACGACGTGCCAGCCGTAGGCTTCGAAACGCTTGGGCGTATCGTCGGTGAACCAGCCTTCGACCTTGCCGTC
>DATKUQ010000281.1:0-5650 GCA_035530495.1 Burkholderiales bacterium | reverse complement strand
CTGGATCGCCTGGGGCGGCAGCCCGCGCGCCACCATCGCGCTGGATCGCTGCGCGCGCGCGCACGCCTGGCTGGCCGGGCGCGATTACGTGTTGCCCGAAGACGTGCACGGCATCGTGCACGAAGTGTTGCGGCATCGGGTGCTGCTCAGCTACGAGGCGGAAGCCGAGGCCGTGCGGCCCGACCAGGTCATCGATCGCTTGCTGGATCTCGTGCCGCTGCCGTGAACGTCGCCCTGCAACATCGCGTCGATGGCGACGGCCGCAGGCGCGTCTCGCTGGCCGAGCTGATTGCCTTGCGCGCCCGCGTGGTACGTGCCCGCCTGGCGGCGCTGCCGAGCCGGGCCATGCGCAGCGGACAGCAGTCCAGCCGTCTTTACGGCCGTGGCATGGACTATGCCGAGTCGCGTGTGTATCAGCCCGGCGACGACGTGCGCCGCCTCGATTGGCGTCTCACCGCGCGCAGCGGAAGGCTTCACACCAAGCTTTTCCAGGAGGATCGCGAAGGCAGTCTGCTGATCCTGCTCGATACCCATCCCAGCATGCAGTTCGGTACGCGATTGCGGTTCAAGTCGGTGCAGGCGGCCCGCGCGGCGGCGTGCGCCGCCTGGTACGCGATGCGTGCGGGCGAGCGGGTCGGCGTGATGGCCTTCGGCCACGCCGACCAACTGCTGCGCCCGCAACCTGGTTCGCATGGCGCACTGGCCGTATGCGGGGCGTTGGCCGATTGGGATGCGCAGCTGTCGTCCGGCAAGGTCGAGCCGGACAAGGTCGAGCCGCTTGCCGATGCACTGACGCGCATGGGGCGCCTGCTGCATGGTGCGAGCCGCGTGCTGCTGATCAGCGACGGCTTCAGCTGCGACGCCCGGGCGCGACAGCCATTGCTCGACATCACCCGGCGAGCCGGCGTCGGCGTGCTGGTGGTGGCCGATGCACTGGAGCTGGCACTGGTACCGCCGGGCCGCTACCCGCTGGAACACGCCGGTGAGCGCAATGAGGTGATGCTGCAGTCCGAGCGTCAGCGGCGCGACTTCCAGCGCGCGCTCGGCACCGGTCCGGTGCAACTCGGTGAACTGGCGCAGGCGCTGGGCCTGCGCTGGCGCAGCATCGACACCACCGCGGATCCGTTCGAGCCGGTGGCAGGCCTGCTTGGTGCCGCGAGGCCGGCACGATGATGGCGCCTGCGCAGCAGCCAGCGGCGACGGTCGCGGCGCAGGGTCCGGTCCTGCGCGATATTCATCTGCCTCCCGATCCTTCATGGTGGCCGCCGGCTCCCGGCTGGTGGCTGCTGGGCGGGCTGTCGCTGATGGCATTGCTCGCCGTCGCATGGCTGTGGCGGCGGCATCGGCGAGCGCAGCGGCAACGCCAGCACGTGCTGGCCGAGCTGGATCGACTGATCCGGCAGCATCAACACGACGACGATCAGGCGGCACTGGCGAGCGGCATGCATCAGCTGCTGCGACGGGTGGCGCGGAGGCATGACGCCACGGCGGCGCAGCAGCGAGGCGAAGCCTGGCGACAGACCCTGGCACGGGTGCCGGTCGATGCGGCGACGCTGGAGCGGTTGCTGGCGCTGGATCAGGCGATCTACCGTGAGCCGGCATCGTTCGATCATGCGGCCGCATCGTCGGCGGTGCGGCAATGGCTGCGTCTGGCGTTGCAGCCAGGCAAATGGAAGCCGATGACGCAGGAGTCCACCGATGCCTGAATTTGCGTGGCCGTGGATTGTCGTGCTGTTGCCATTGCCGTGGTTGCTGCGTCGCTGGCTGAAGCCGGCCGTACCGGGACAGGCCCTGCATCTGCCGCAACCGGGCCTGCAGCTGACCGCGGTCAGCCGCCATGCGGGCCGTGGCATTGCATCGTGGTTGTCGGTACTGGCATGGCTGTGCCTGCTGGCGGCCGCGGCGCGACCGCAGTGGGTGGGCCCGCCGCAGGCGCAGCAGCGCAGCGGACGGGGGATGATGCTGGCGGTGGATCTGTCCGGCAGCATGCACACCGACGACATGCAACTGGCCGGTCAGCCGGTCAGCCGCTTCGGCGCGGTCGAGGCGATCGCCGGGGACTTCATCAATCGGCGTCACGGTGATGAGATGGGCCTGGTCCTGTTCGGCAGCCAGGCCTTCCTGGTGACGCCGCTGACCTACGACCTGTCGGCAGTGCGGGCGCAACTGCAGGGCGCGGCGGTGGGTCTGGCCGGCACCGAAACGGCGATCGGCGATGCGATCGCGGTGGCGGTGAAACGGCTCTCGGCATTGCCGCAGCAGGCGCGCGTGCTGATCTTGCTGACCGACGGCGTCAACAACGCCGGCAGCATTTCGCCGCGCGAGGCGGCACGGGCGGCCAAGGCGGCCGGCGTGCGCATCTACACCATCGGCATCGGCGCCACGCGGATGCGCGTGCCGGGATTCTTCGGCAGTCAGCTGGTCAATCCCTCGGCGGATCTGGATGCGGACATGCTCACCCACATCGCCAAGGAAACCGGCGGACGCTTCTTCCGCGCCACCGACAGCAGCGAACTGGCCGCTGCCTATCGTGCGATCGATGCGCTGGAGCCGATGCCGCAGCGGGGTCCGACATTGCGGCCACGACACGAACTGTTCCGCTGGCCGCTGGCTGCCGCGCTGGTGTTGCTGCTGTTGCTGGTCGCGCCGCGTCAATTCGGTCCCCGACCGGAGCCGTCGGCATGAACCAGGCCATCGCGCAGTTTCATTTCCTGCAGCCGTGGTGGCTGGTCATGCTGGCGCTGCTGCCGGCGTGGTGGTGGCTGGGCACGCGGCGCAGTCAGGCGCAGGCGGAGTTGTCGCGGCTGGTCGATGCCGAACTGCTGCCGCATCTGCTGCGCGGGAAAGCTGGCAGTCGACGGCTGCCGGCGGGGCTGTTCCTGCTGGGCTGGACGCTATCGGCACTGGCATTGGCGGGCCCGAGCTGGAACCGCATCGCGCAACCGTGGTATGCCAGCCGTGCCGCGCAGGTGGTGGCCGTTTCGCTGTCGAGGCACATGCTGGCACGTGACGTGGCGCCGGATCGGCTCAGCCGCGCGATCTACAAGGCGCATGATCTGCTGGACAGCAATCGAGGCGGTCTCAACGCCTTGATCGGCTATGCCGGCGAAGCGTTCGTGGTGGCGCCGCTGACGTCCGATGCTAACAGCCTGCGTGATCTGCTCGATGCGATGGCGCCCGACACCATGCCGGTAGACGGCAACGATGCCGCGCAGGCGATCCAGCGCGGCATGGCGCTGATCCACGATGCCAACGTAAAGGGCGGTTCGCTGGTGCTGATCACCGATCAGGCGGACAGCTCCGCGGTTGCTGCCGCGCGCACGGCGGCTGCCGCGGGCGTGCGGGTATCGGTGCTGGGCGTGGGAACGTCGCAGGGTGCCCCGATACCGCAAGCCGATGGCGGTTTTCTGCACGACGCGCAGGGGCACATGGTGCTGGCGGGGCGCGATGATGCTGAACTGGCTGCCGTGGCAGCAGCCGGCGGCGGCCGCTATGTGCCGATGACCGCCGATCACAGCGATATCGAAGCGCTGCGGGCGCAGCTGCGCAGCGGCTCGGCCAGTGCGGTGAAAGGACAGGTGAACGAACAGTGGCAGGATCGCGGACCGTGGCTGCTGCTGCCCCTGCTGCTGGTGGTGGCCGCGGCTTTCCGCCGCGGCTGGCTGCTGGTGATGGCGCTGGTGTTGCTGCCGGCCCTGCCCGGACGCGCCGATGCGATGAGCTGGAATGATCTGTGGCAGCGGCCCGACCAGCAGGCCGCGCAGGCCTTGCGACACGGCCACGCAAAGCGGGCATGGCAACTGGCACGCGACCCGGCGTGGCGCGGTGCGGCGGACTATCGAGTGGGCGACTATGCTGCCGCGGCACAAGCCCTGCGGCAGGTTCCCGGTACCGACGCGGCCTACAACCTGGGCAATGCGCTGGCCCGGCAGCGCCAATACCAGCCGGCCATCGAGGCTTATGACAAGGCATTGAAACTCGACCCGGGCAATGCCGATGCCATCGCCAACCGCAAGGCGGTCGAGGATTGGTTGCACCGGCAGCACCAGCAGGAACAGAAGCAGGGGCAGTCGAAGCAGCAAAAGCAGCACGGAAAGGGTGACGGCAAGGGGAAGTCCTCGTCGTCGTCCGGCAAATCCGACAAGCCCGACAAGTCTGGCCAGCAGCAGGGCCAGCCGCAGTCGTCCGGCGAGGACGGCAAGAATTCCCCGGACAAGAACGGCAAACCCGCTGCACAAGACGCGAAGAACCCTTCCGCGCGGGATCAGGCCGGCGGTCAGCCCAAGCCGCAGACAGCACAGCAGCAGGCCGAGCAGAAAGCGCAAGCGCAGAAGGCACAGCAGGCCCTGAAGCAGCAGATGGATCAGGCGCTGGCGGCACAGCAAAAGAAACCGGACCACGCCGCGCAAGCACCACATCAGCTCGGCGTGATGGCCGGGAACGACCCGCAATCGAAGCTGCCTGCGGACCTGCGCCAGGCATTGCAGCGGGTACCGGACGATCCGGGGGCGCTGTTGCGGCGCAAGTTCGAACTGGAATATCTGCAGCGCCACGGCGGCGCACCCACCGAGGACGAACAACCGTGATGTTTCGACGAATCATCGGATGCGCGTTGCTGGCCCTGTTGCTGCTCCCTGCGCTCGGCCGGGCTGCCGACGTGCAGGCCACGCTGGACCGCAACAGCGTGCAGATGGGCGACACGGTGACGCTGAACCTGCGCGTGAACCATTCCAGCGGGAACGTCCAGGCACCCGATCTCGGTGCGTTGAACAAGGATTTCGAGATACTCGGCACCTCCCAGAACAGCAGTCTCAGCGTCGTCAATGGCACGGCAACATCGACCCTGACCTTCGGCGTCGCGCTGCGTCCCCGGCACGAGGGGCTGCTGCAGATTCCCTCGCTGACAGTCGATGGCAGTCAGACTGCGCCGTTGCAGCTGCACGTGACGGCAGCCAGCCCGACGGCGGCGGCATCCGCCGGCGCGGACGTCTTCATGGAAGCGCAGGTCGAGCCACACCAGGCCTATGTCGGCCAGCAATTGAGCTATGTCGTGCGGCTGTATTACGCGATCAACATCAGCGGCGGGTCGCTGGATGCGCCACAGGTTGACGGCATGGACGTCAGCCGGGTCGGCAACGACGTGAACTATGACGCCGAACGCGGCGGCCGCCAGTATCACGTACTCGAGCGCCGCTATGCGCTGGTCCCGCAGCATGCCGGCCAGCTGGATATCCCCGCGCTGAATTTCCAGGGCGATGCGGTCGATCCGAACGACCCCAACAGTTTCTTCGGCGCCAGTACGCCGGTCTCGGCCCGCGCGCCGGCGCAGACGGTCGAAGTGCGCGCGGCCCCTACCGATTGGGGCAACGCCGCCTGGTTGCCTGCGCGCCAGTTGAGCCTGACACTGGATGGCGCCACGGTGTATCCGGACAAGCCGGTCACCGGCACTCGCGACGCCGGACCATGGCTTGTCGGTCACCGCCAGCAGGCATTTGCGATCGTGCCCGAACGCGCCGGTACGCTGACCGTCCCGGCGATCACCCTGAAGTGGTGGAACGTGCTGACCGACCAGATGGAAGTGGCGCAGATCCCGGCACACAGCGTGACCGTGTTGCCCGCACAGCCCGCCATGGGCGGGATGGCCGCGCAT
>DATKUQ010000280.1:0-10606 GCA_035530495.1 Burkholderiales bacterium | reverse complement strand
GACCGCTTCGGCAGCGGCCTCGCCTTCCGCGATCGCTTGTTTGCGCGTGGCGAAACTCACGCTCGCGAGACCGGCTGTATCCGGATGCACGACGATGTCGGCCGCCCTGGTCTCCCGATTCGAGAGGTTATTGATCATGATTCCCAGCGCTTGCACGATCACCTCGGTCGTAGTGGCGATGACCTTCGTGTCCTGGGGTCGCTTCGCGATGTCGACCGCGATGACGACGTCCGCCCCCATTTCGCGCACGCTCCGCACCGGCACCGGGCTCACCAGGCCGCCGTCGACGTATTCATGCCCGTCGATATCCACCGGCTCGAAGATCCCGGGGATCGCGCTCGAGGCCCGCACCGCCATGCCCACGTTGCCGCGCGTGAGCACCGTGATCGCGCCGCTGTGCAGGTCGGTGACGACCGCGCCGAAGCGGATTGGCAGCTCTTCGATCGAGCGGTCATGCAGACGCTTGTTGATGAAATCCTGCAGACGATAGCCCCTGACGAAACCGCGGTCCGGCCAGACAATGTCGCGCAGCTGGTCTTCCTTCATTTCGTCGGCGAGCGCCAACAGCTGCGCGCTGTCGTAGCCTGCGGCATAGAACGCGCCTACGAAGCTGCCGGCGCTGGTACCGACCACGATGTCCGGGTGGATCCCGTTATCCTCCAGCACTTTGATCACCCCGATATGGGCAAAGCCGCGCGCTGCGCCGCCGCCGAGAGCCAGGCCGATGACGGCCCGATCGGGCGCGACGACGCGCGGCAGCGGCGCCGCGCTGGGCAGCTCGAGCACCGGATACTTGAGCGCCGGGGTCGCGCATGCGGCCAGGAGCAGGAACAAGGGCGCGAGCACGGCGAGCCGCATGGCTCTGCGCGCCGCCGCGGTGGCGGCGGCCGCGCGTGGACTATTTTTTGCCCACTCGATCAATTTCAAGCCAGCGCGTAGCGATGCAGCCACTCCTCGGGCACCGCAAGCGGAAAATCGAGCAGCATTTGCGCGTAGCCCTTGGCCAGCGGATCCACCCGCAGGGAGGCCATGCCGCCGCCGCCCAGCGCTTCGTGCAGCAGGAAATTCAGCGCGTGTATGCCCGGCACTTCGTAGCGTTCGACGTCGCCCTGCACCAGATGTGCAAAATACTGCTGCACCGCCACGGCGGTCAGCTGCCCGCGCAGCAGCGGCAGGTATTCGGGACGCCGTGCGATGATGCCGATGTTGGCCGTATCGCCCTTGTCGCCGCTGCGGCCCCAGGCGAGCCGCAGCAGCGGCAACGGCCGTGTCGCGCCATGCGGCACCGGCGTCCCGGCATGCGCCGGCGCGCTGGCGTGCGCGTGCCCGGCATAACCGCCCTCGTTCGGGACGGCGACCGGCTCCCGCTTGCCGTCGAGCGTAAAACTCGCCTCGCAGTGCGATTTATCGAGCAGAAAAAAGCAGGGCTTGACCGCGGGCGTCACCTTGGGCCGGCCGCCGCCCATGCCGGTGGTGCCCGGCGACCAGGAAGTGCCCGCCGGCGCGATCTCGCGCGCGAAAATTTCCAGCGCCTCGCGCTCGCCGTGCGCCACCGCGAGCCGCATCACCGCTTCGCGCGTGTCGCTGGTGCGCGCATGCTCGCCGTACACGGTTTCGGCGCCGAGCACCTCGATACGCGTGGCCGAGTAATCGCGCAGGCCGAGTTCGTCAAACATCGCGCGCGTGCGCGCGAGTATCGCCTCCGCCGTGCGCTGCGCCTTCTTCGCCGCGTCTATGCCGATGATGTTCAGGATCGCAGTGCAGCGATAACCGTCGGGATAAGTCGCGCACACCTTGTAGGTCGGCGTGGGCGGCAAGCCGCGCGCCCCGCTCACCCGCACCCGCTGCGGCCCGAGCTCCTCGATCTCGACGCCGGTGAAATCGCACACTACGTCGGGCAGCACGTAGGCAGCCGGATCGCCCATTTCGTAGAGCATCTGCTCCGCGACGACCGGCCGGCTCACCAGGCCACCCGTGCCCGGCGCCTTGCCGACGACGAAGCTGCCGTCGGCATGGCACTCGAGGATCGGATAGCCGATGTCGTCCCAGTGCGGCACCGACTCCCAGTCGGTGAACAGGCCACCGGTGGCCTGGCAGCCGCATTCGATGATGTGGCCGGCGAGGCTGCCCGCGGCAAGACGGTCGTAATCGTCCTCGAGCCAGCCGAATTCGTGGATGAGCGGCCCCAGCGCCACCGCGCTGTCGACGCAGCGCCCGGTGATGACCACGTCGGCGCCGGCGGCGAGCGCGCGCGCGATCGGCAGCGCGCCGAGATAGGCGTTGGCCGACAGGATCTTTTGCGGCAGTTCGGCGTGCGTGTACATTTCGCGCGCCCCGGCCGCGCGCAGTTCCGCCATGCGCGGCAGCACGTCATCGCCCTCGACGATCGCGATCCTGAGCTTCACGTCGGCCTCCGCGGCGAGTTTCGCCAGCGCCGCGGCGCAGCCCGCCGGATTCACGCCGCCGGCGTTGCTCACCACCTTAATGCCTTTCGCGGCGATGTCGCGGATGACGCTTTTCATCGCGACGTCGACGAAATCGGTGGCGTAGCCCGCATCCGGCAACTTGGCGCGCGCCGCGGACAGGATCGACATGGTGAGCTCGGCGAGATAGTCGAATACCAGGTAATCGACCTGGCCGCGGCGCACGAGCTGCGCGCAGGCGACCGAACTGTCGCCCCAGAAACCCGATGCGCCGCCGATGCGTACGATTTTGTCTGTCATGTAAGAAATCTCAGAAGTTGTCATTCCGAGCGCAGCGAGGAATCTGCTTTTCAGCAACGGGCCAAAGCAGATTCCTCGGCCTACGCAGGCGCGCAAGCGCACTGCGTGCCTTGCTTGTGCCTCGGAATGACATGATTTGGATTGGTTGCAGTACGCTCATGTCTTGTCTTCGGGCAAACGCTCGATCTTCTCTACCCAAGCCGCATCGCGCTTGTCGCGGAACGCGGCCACGCCCTCTGCGCCTTCACTGCGCATCTGACGCGCGAACGCGCGCGCGGCGTCGTCCAGGATCGGCCCGAGATCCATCTCGGCGCAGCGCTGCAGCAGCGCCTTGGTGGCCGCGTTTGCGCCCGGCGCGCAGCGGGCGACGCCTTGGAGAACCGCCAGCAACTTGGCTTCGAGGGCAGCCGCATCGTCGCAGACGAAATCGACGAGGCCGATGCGCGCGGCCTCGGCGCCGTCGATGCGTTCGCCCGTGAGCGCGAGCCGGCGCGCGCTCGCCTGGCCGATGCGCGCGACGACGAAGGGTGCAATCTGCGCCGGCACCAGGCCCAGCGCGGTCTCGCTGAGCGCGAATTTCGCATCGCTGCGCGCGAGCACGACGTCGGCCACACACGCGAGGCCGAAGCCGCCGCCCATGGCCGCGCCCTCGACCACCGCCACCAGCACCTGGGGCAGGCGCGCGAGCGCCGTCAGAAAATAGCCGAAGACCCGGTTGTTCGCCGCGATCGGATCGCCCTCCCCAGCCGCCGCAACGCTTTGCTGACTTTTCTGGAAGTTGCCCATGCTGCCGCCGGCGCAAAAGAAGCCGTTCGCCCCGCGCAGCACCACCGCGCGCAGCGCGCTATCTCCTGCAGCGGAGTCGATCGCAGTCTGCAGTTCTGCAACCATCTCCGGACTCAGCGCATTGCGCGTGGGCGCATCGTCCAAGGTCAGAAACAGGAAGCCGCCCTGGCGCAGCGTGCGCAGCTTGGACATGAACTATTCCTTTCTCGGCGCAATGCCCATGTATTTGGAGATGATGCCGAGCATGACCTCGTCGGCACCGCCGCCTATGGACGTCAGTCGCGCGTCGCGGTAGGCGCGGCCGATCGGGTTCTCCCACATATAACCCATGCCGCCCCAAAACTGCAGGCAGGCGTCGGGCACTTCGCGCGCGAGCCGGCCCGCCTTGAGCTTGGCCATGGAAGCGAGTTCGGTCACGTCATTACCCGCGATATAGAGTTCGGTCGCGCGATACACCAGCGAGCGCAGGCACTCGACCTCGGTCTTCAATTCGGCCAGACGAAAATGCACGTACTGATTGTCGAGAATCGGCTTGCCGAAGGCGATGCGTTCGCGCGCGTACTTCGCGGTTTCGTCGATCAGCCGGCCGATGGAAGAACTGCGCGCCGCCGCCCACAGCCGCTCTTCCTGGAACTGCAGCATCTGGTAGGTGAAGCCCATGCCCTCTTCGCCGATGCGGTAGCGCTGCGGCACGCGCACGTCGTCGAAAAAGATCTGCGCCGTGTCGGAGGACCACATGCCCAATTTTTTGAGCTTCCTCGCGATGCTCACGCCCTTCGTTTTCATCGGCACGCAGATCAGCGACTTGTTCTTGTGCGCTGCGCCCTGGCTGGTGTTCGCGAGCAGGCAGATCCAGTCGGCCTGGGTGCCGTTGGTGGTCCACATCTTGCCGCCGTTGATGACGTAATCGTCGCCGTCCTTGCGCGCCGTGGTCTTGATCGAGGCGACATCGGACCCCGCGCCGACTTCGGACACGCCCAGGCAGGCGACGTAATCGCCCGCGATCGAGGGCGCGAGAAACTCCTCGCGCAAGGCGTCTGAGCCGAAGCGCGCCAGCGCCGGCGTCGCCATGTCGGTCTGCACACCGATCGCCATCGGAATGCCGCCGCACTGGATATGGCCCAGCGCCTCGGCCATCGCCACCGAGTAGGAATAGTCCAGCGCCTGCCCGCCGTATGCCTCCGGCTTGCACACGCCGAGAAAACCGAGCTGGCCCATTTTCTTGAACACTTCGTGCGCCGGGAAGATCTCAGCTTCCTCCCATTCGTCCACATGCGGATTGATTTCCGCGTCGATGAATTTTTTGAGCTGCCGCTGCAACTCTTCGTGTTCATGGGTAAACAACATCGGCATCCTCCTTTGGCGCAACGCTCTAAACTGTCATTCCGAGCGCAGCGAGGAATTTGCTTCTCGTTTGAACAGTAAAAGCAGATTCCTCGGCCGTTGGCCTCGGAATGACAGTTTGCGGGAATCTCGTAGACCCATTCATGGCAACTAAGGCCGCGCGACGCCGAACTGGATCCGCTGCACCTGCCGCGCATCGGCTTCCGCACAGATCGCCAGCGCGGTGGCCAGCACCCTCCGGGTATCGCGCGGATCGATCACGCCGTCGTCGAGCAATAAGCCGCTGGTATGGAATGCGCTCATCTGGCTTTCGAAGTTGTCGATGATGTCGCGTTTCATTTTTTGCAGCGCCTGCGCGTCGACCGTCCGGCCCTTGCGCACTGCGGTGGCCTCGGCCACGATCGCCATGGTGGTCGCCGCCTGCTCCGGCCCCATCACCGCGGTCTGGGCATTGGGCCAGCTGAAGACAAAGCGCGGATTGAACGCGCGCCCGCACATGCCGTAGTTGCCCGCGCCGAAGGATGCACCGCACATGACAGTGATCTGCGGTACGGTCGCATTGGACACGGCCTGGATCATTTTCGAGCCGTGCTTGATCATACCCCCGGCCTCGGACTTGGTGCCGACCATGTAGCCGGTAGTGTTCTGCAAATAGACCAGCGGCGTCTGCGCCTGGCAGCACAGCTGGATGAACTGCGTCGCCTTGGTCGCCCCGGCCGGATCCAGCGGTCCGTTGTTGCTGATGAATCCGACCTTGTGCCCCGCGATCGCGGCGAGGCCGCATACGGTGAACCTGCCGTACGAGGGCTTGAATTCGAGGAATTCGGAGGCGTCGGCGATGCGCCAGATCACTTCGCGCATGTCCACGGGCTTGCGCATGGAAAGCGGCATCAGCCCGGCGATCTCCTGCGCATCCAGTATCGGCGGGCGCTCCGACACCGCATCGGCTTGGACCCGTTCCCACTTGATGCTCGCGAGCAGCTCGCGCGCGATGCGGATCGCATCGGCGTCGTCCTCGGCGACGAACTCGGCCAGGCCCGATACGCGCGCGTGCATCTCCGCTCCGCCAAGTTCCTCGTCGGTGGCGATCTCGCCGGTCGCAGCCTTCAGCAGCGGCGGCCCGGCGAGGAAGGCCTTGGCGCGCCCGCGCACCATGATCACGTAATCGGACAGCCCGGGCAGATAGGCGCCGCCCGCGGTGGAGGAGCCGTGCACCACCGCGATCACCGGCAGACCGGCAGCCGACAGGCGCGCAAGGTTGTAGAACAGGCCGCCGCCGGCGATGAAGCGCTCGACCTTGTAGGTGAGCAGATTGGCGCCACCGCTTTCCACCAGTTGCACGAACGGCAGCTTGTTTTCCAGTGCGATCTCCTGGCAGCGCATGACCTTGCGCCCGCCGAGCGCGCTCAAGGCGCCCGCGCCTATGCCCGAATCGTTCGCGACCACCATGCAGCGCATGCCGGAGATCACGCCTATGCCCGCGAGCACCGCGGCGCCGGGAATGCTGCTGTCGGGATCGGTATCGTCGGTGCAGTAGCCCGCGATGCTTGCCAGCTCCAGGAAGGGTGCGCCCGGATCGAGCAGCCGCGCCAGCCGCTCGCGCGGCAGCAGCGCGCTGCGCTTGTCGAACACCGGTTTCGACGCCGCAGACGCGGTGACCGCGCGGCTCTCCAGGGTGCGCAACTGCTCGATCAGCGCGAGCATCGCGCTGCGCTGCTGCTGAAAAGTCTCGGACTGGGGATCGATGCGGGTCTTGGGCGGGTTCATTGCTGCCTGGCGCGAACAGAGTGGCCTTATTATGCCTCGGTCCCAATCCGGCTGCGCGATGGCTACGCACGGCGCAAAACGAAGGATAGGATTTTGCGCCGGACCTGTGGCCTGCGATAATGGCTGCCCCTTGCATACATCACGGATCTTCCATGCCTGCAGCCCGGCCGCCGACCGATAGCGCGCCCGATTCGGTACGGCCGAAAATCGGACCGCTCGAACTCTTCATCGCGTTTTCGCAGCTGGCGCTGTCCGGCTTCGGCGGGGTGCTGCCCTGGGCGCACCGCGCCTTGGTCGAAAGAAGGCGCTGGCTTACGCAGAGTGAATTCGTCGAGACGCTCGCGCTGGGACAATTGCTGCCGGGGCCTAACATCGGCAATATGGCGGTGATGATCGGCTACCGCTTTGCCGGCTACGCCGGGGCGGCGGCGGCCGTCGCCGGACTGGTAAGCGGGCCTTTCGCCATCATGCTCGCGCTGGGCCTGCTCTATCGCAGTTACGGAGGATTGCCGCTGGTGCAGCACGCGCTCTCGGGCATGTCGGCTGTGGCCGCTGGCCTGGTCCTCGCCACTGGGGTGAAGATGACCGGCAGCCTGAAACGACACTGGCGCCCCTGGCTGTTCACCGCGCTCGCCCTCATCGGCGTCGGCGCGCTGCGCTGGCCCTTGCTCGCTGTCGTCGGTGCACTGGCACCCTTCGCAGTCGCCGCCGCCTGGCGCGAAGAAGCCTGATGGACGACGCCGATTTCCCTGGGCTGGGGCTGCATTTCGCACTGTTGTCGCTGATGGCGATCGGCGGCGTCAGTTCCATCCTGCCGGGAATGCAGCGCTACCTGGTGGATGTCAATCACTGGTTGAGCAGCACGCAGTTCGCCAACGCCTACGCCCTCGGTCAGGCTGCCCCCGGACCAAACATGATGTTCGTGACACTGCTGGGCTTGCAGATCGGCGGTCTGACCGGCGCGATCGTCACCACGCTGGCGGTAGTCTGCCCGCCCGTCCTGCTGACACTGGCAGTCACGCGGCTGAGCGCGAACAACCCCGATAGCCACCTGGGCCGCGCGGTTCGCGGCGGACTCGGCCCCATTGCCATCGGGCTCACGCTCTCCAGCGGCTGGATCCTCGCGCAATCAGCCGATCACGACTGGCGCCGCGGCCTGCTCACGCTCGCGACGGTGATGCTGATGTTGCGCACCCGCTTCAATCCCGTGTGGCTGATCCTGGTCGGTGCGATCGCCGGGATGAGCGGTATCCTCTGACAGGGTTTCAGCTTGTGCCGAAGGTCGAGGGTTTCACTTCGGGCACCGTGGCCGCGCGCCGCGCGAGCCAGTAGCGATAGGGCGGCGGCGCCAGCGCGAACTCCGCATCGAAGCCCAGTTTCTGCGCGGCGTCCATGGCCCAGCTCGGGTTGTAGAGCATTTCGCGCGCGAGCGCGACCAAGTCCGAACGGCCCTCCCGCAGGATGCGTTCGGCCTGCTCTGCGTGCACGATCAGGCCTACCGCCATGGTTTTGATGCCGGCATCTTTTTTGATTGTCTCCGCATAAGGCACCTGGTAGCCGTAGGCAGGTTTGACCGCCCCGGCGGGCGGCTTGCCGAGGATGCCGCCGGAACTGCAGTCGATCACGTCCACGCCCATCGGTTTCACCAGCTTCGCCAGCGCCACGCTTTGCGCCGGACCCCAGCCTGCGTCGTCCTCGGCCGACAGGCGCAGGAACAGCGGCTTTCCCGGCGGCCAATTCTCGCGCACGCACTCGCACACCTCCAGCGCGAAGCGCATGCGCTTCGCCTCGGAGCCGCCATACTCGTCGCTGCGCTGGTTCGCCAGCGGCGAAAGAAATTCGTGGATCAAAAATCCGTGCGCGCCATGAATCTCTACGACGTCGAACCCCGCGGCGTGTGCGCGCGCGGCCGCCCTGCCCCAGGCCTCGGCCACGGCGCGTATCTCCTCGCGCGCGAGTTCGCGCGGCAGCGGCGCGCCCTCGTCCGCAGGCAGCGCGCTGGGGGCCACCAGCTCCCAAGCGTCCCAATCGTCGATCCCCGCCTCTGCGGCTTCGGCACGACCGAGCGGACGGCCGCCTTCCCAAGGGCGCTGAATGCGCGCCTTGCGCCCCGAGTGTCCGAGCTGGATGCCTGCCGCGGCCCCGCACTGATGCACGAATTCGGCGACGCGCGCGAGCTGCGGCACGAAAGCATCGTCCCAGAGACCCAGGTCGCCCACCGTGCCGCAACCGCGCCGCTCGATCTTGGTCGACTCCAGTATCACCAGACCCGCGCCTCCGGCAGCGTAGCGTCCCGCGTTCATCAGATGCCAGTCGGTGGCAAACCCCTTCACCGCGGAATACTGGTGCATGGGCGCGACCACCACCCGGTTCCTTAGCGTGAGCTCGCGAATGCGCAGCGGCGTGAACAAGAGCGGCTGGGTCATGCTGTCTCCCTGTCGTTATCGGATGCGGCGTAGCCGCTCCGGTACACTCCCTGGCGGCTTTCAGGCCCCAAGCCTACCCAATTACCGGCGCTGCGTCGAGAAAAGTCCTGCACCTACATTAGTCCGCCCCGGCATGCAGATCACGCAATGCCCGCCCCTTTACAGCGTGCAGTATAGAAAGCAGAATGCGAGACCCGTGCGTCGGGCTGACTTTCGGACGCATGGCCATGTATCACGCATCGTCAAGCCGCAACGCAAGGCGGCAATTGCGCCCATCGCGCCCGCAGCAAAAACAGAAGACTTGATCGCTTCAACCCAGGAGGAATCACATGAGCCTTATCGACATCAAACAATTCGAGCGGCGGATATTCAATGGCCAGTGGATCGCGGCTGCGGCCAGCGTGCCGGTGCGCGAGCCTGCGACCGGCGCGACCCTGTTCGAATCCGGCCTCGCGGGCAAAGGTGAAGTCGCCGCGGCGGCGAAGACGGCGCGCGCCGCGCAGCGCGCCTGGGCGGCGAAGCCCAACGAGGAGCGCGCGGCGATCTTTCGCAAGGCGGCCGATTTGTTCGAGCAGCACGGCGAGGCGATCACGCCGCTGTTGATGCGCGAGACCGGGTCGATCCCGCCGAAGATCGGCGTGGAACTGCACATGGCGGCCGGCATCTGCCGCGAGGCCGCCGCGATGCCCACCCAGCCGCGCGGCCTGCTGCTGCCCTCGGACGGCAGCCGCCTGTCGATCGCGCGGCGCGTGCCGCACGGCGTGGTCGGCATTATCTCGCCGTTCAATTTCCCGCTGATCCTGTCGATCCGCGCGGTCGCGCCGGCGCTGGCCGCGGGCAACACCGTGGTACTCAAACCCGATCCGCGCACCCCGATCACCGGCGGTTTCCTGATCGCGCGCGTGTTCGAGGAGGCCGGCCTGCCCGCGGGCTGCCTGAGCGTGCTGCCCGGTGCGGCGGAGGCCGGCGAAGCCTTGTGCTCCGACCCGAACATCGCGATGGTGTCGTTCACCGGCTCGACCGCGGTCGGGCGCAAGGTCGGCGAACTCGCCGGCCGCCACCTGAAGAAGGTCACGCTGGAGCTCGGCGGCAAGAATTCGCTGGTGGTGCTCGAGGATGCCGACGTGGCGATCGCCGCCTCCAACGCGGCCTGGGGCGCATTCCTGCATCAGGGCCAGATCTGCATGACGACCGGCCTGGTGTTCGTGCACGAGAAAGTGTATGACGCGCTCACCGCGCAGTTGATAGAGAAGGCGCGTCATCTGCCTGTGGGCGATCCGTCCAAGGGCCAGGTGGCATTGGGGCCGATCATCGACGAGCGGCAGATCGCGCGCATCGGAGCCATCGTCGCCGATACGGTCGCCGCGGGCGCGAAGCTCGAGGCCGGCGGCACGCACGAAGGGCCGTTCTACAAGCCCACGGTTCTGACCGCGGTCAAGCCCGGCATGCGCAGCTTCGACGAGGAGGTGTTCGGTCCGGTCGCCTCGGTGGTCAAATTCTCTTCCGAAGACGAGCTCGTGGCGCTTGCCACGCATACCGAGTACGGCCTGTCGCTGGGCG
>DATKUQ010000279.1:0-5881 GCA_035530495.1 Burkholderiales bacterium | reverse complement strand
AGGTTGGCGCTTTCGACGAGATCCTCCCAGGTCACCACGCCGACCACACTGGCAGCGTCAGTGAGCCTGCCGTCGCGGGTCATGACTGCATTGCGGCAGCGCTCGCCGCGCATCACGGCGATCAGATCGAATACCTGGATCGAGGCCACGACCACCACCACCCGGGGGTCGGCCAGTTCGCACAGCGGCGTGTCCACGGCCATGCCTTGCTCGGCCGCGCGCACCGTACGCGCCGATACCACGCCGACCAACACGCCTTCATTCAGCAGCACCACGCGCGGCGTCGGTTGCCACTGCCGCCGCTGCGCCAGCGCGGTTCCCAGCGTGGCTTTCGCGTCCAGGCACATGAACGGCGCGCCGACGAATTCCAGCGCGCTCCGCGCCAGATACAACTGGCTCTGGATCGCCATCGGGACGCGCTTGCCGCGACGGCTCAGCTTCAGGGTGTATATGGTGTCCACCAGCAGCAGGCGACGCATCGAATAGGCCACCGATACGGCGATGATCAGCGGGATGATGACGTGGTAGTCCTGCGTCATCTCGAAGGTCATCACTACCGCGGTGACCGCTGCGCCGGTACTCGCGCCAACCAGGCACGCCATGCCGATCACGGCGGCGGTGACCGGGCTGACGTCCGCTGCCGGAAACACCACATGCACACCGGCAGCGAATGCCGCGCCGAGCGTGGCGCCGATGAACAACGCCGGCGAGAAAATGCCACCGGAGGCACCGGAACCCAGAGTCAGCGAGGTCGCCAACAGCTTCAGTGCGGCCAGCAGCAGCAACAGGCCACCCGCTTTCAATCCACCGTTGAGCACATCCTGGATGGTGGCGTAGCCGACCCCCTCGATGTAGTAGTGACCGTGCTGTTGCTGCATCACGAACATGATCGCGCCGACCAGGGTCATGCCCAGCACGTGCCGCACATAGTCATTGCCCGGCACGCGCTTGAACAGATCCTCGAACCAGTAGAGCGATCGCGTGAAGAGCATCGCCGCCCCCCCGGTCAGCAATCCCAGCAGCACATAGGCGAGCAACGCCGGGCCCGGCCCCAACGCCTGGTGATCGAGGGCAAGCTGTGGCACCAGGAAAGACGGATGGTCGCCAAAGAACACGCGACCGATCAGGCTGGCGGTGCCGGTGGCGATCATCACAGGAATCAGGGTACGCGCGCTGATCTCCACCAGCAGGATCTCCGCCGCGAAGAGTACCCCGCCCAAGGGCGTGTTGAAGGTGGCCGCAATCCCCGCGCCACCGCCGCAAGCGATCAGCGCCAACCGCTGCCACTCCGGAATGTTCGTCCACTGTGCCAGGATCGATCCGAAGGTCGCGCCGATCTGGATGATCGGCCCCTCGCGCCCGACCGCGCCGCCGGAACCGATGGAAATGGACGAGGCCAATGCCTTGATCAGCGCCACCGGCGCGCGGATGACACCGCGCTTGAAATGCACGGCGTCGATGACCTCCGGTACGCCATGCCCCTTGGCCTCGGGCGCGAAAGTGTTGACCAGGAACGTTACCAGCAGCGCACCGACGATCGGTACCGCGATGATCGCCGCTCCCCAGCGGCTGGCTGCAGTATGCACCAGCGTGTCATACGCCAGTCCCAGATGGCCGAAGAAGAACAGGTTGTGAAACAGTGCAATCAGTTGGCGAAAGGCCACCGCACCGAACCCGGCCACGATACCCACCAGCACCGCCATCGCCGCCATGCCCAGTTCGAGACGGGCGTTTCTCCACAAGCTGCGTGGGTTGGTGGCGGCAGCACTTTCCATTCGATTTCCCTAGAAACACGTCTTGCCGCCGTCCCGAATCGGCACGTCCGGCCGTGCGCCATCAAGGCATCAGTCGTCTTTTCATCGTCCGCCCTGAGTCGGCACATTGCAAATGGGTGTGCCCCATCCATCCTGGGTATCAGTCGCCAATATGTCACCGGGCGTCGCCACAGGGATCAGCGGGGCAGGGCGCTGGTGCCGCGGTGGCCTTGCCGCAGTAGCAACCTTCGCCAGGCCGCGGCGCGCCGTCGGCAATGCACCGGTCGATGAGTCTGATCGGCAACGACACCGAACCGATCTGCACCACGAGGTCGTTGAAGTGGCACAGATCGAATTTGCGCCACGGCTTGCTGATGCAACTCGCCAATGCTCAGCCAGCCCAACATGGTTCAAACGTCACAGCCAGCAGGCGGGGCTGATATGCCAAAGCGACCGCGGCAGCCAATGCGTCAGTGACGACTTTCAGGATCTGCTCAAGGACTGCAGCAAGTCGGGACATCATGATCTCCGACGTGAATCGGAGACGGGTTTTTGCGCGCCCATTGACCCGGGCGGCGAAATAGTGACCCCGTTCCGTCAAGTGCAGGCCCTTCCGCGGAAGCTCGCCAGCTCAGTCGCGGCGGACCGTGCGCAACGCGGGCTCCACCAGCGATCGGTACAAGTCATGCGCTTCGCGCGCGCTGGGCGCCGGCTGGCGGTGCATACACCAGTCGATGACCACCAGGAACGTACTGACGAGGTGCTTCGCCAGAAGTTCGGGCGGCATGGCAGGCGTGATCCGGTCGAGTGGCGCTCGCCGGATATCGGCTTCGAGCTGTTCGATCAACACCCTCTCGAGACGCCGATGAACTTGCCGCTGGCCAGGCCGCGGTGCATCGACGGGCGCCCGCTGGAGATGTGTCTCGATGTGCTGCAGCACGGGAAGGCCGAAATAGAGCAGCCGGTCGACCGGATCGGACAGTTCGGGCACGTGCTCGCGTGCAGCGGCAAGCACGTGCCGGATGCTGCTGAGCAGCAGTTCCTCCTTGCCGTCGAAATGCGCATAGAAGGTCGATCGCGCCACGTTCGCGCGCGCAAGTATCTCCTTCACCACGATCGCGTCATAACTCTTCTCGTGGATCAGCGTCGCCAGTGATCGATGCAGCAGGAGCTTGGTCCTGCGTACTCGGGAATCGGTCTTTCGCATGTCGCTCATCGGAGTCTGCCTGCGCTGGTCCGCACCTTTCCGGACAACCCGCGGCTTCTTGTCCGGAATAGAACAATCGGGCCGCTGCTGTCCTTCTCACGTCGCCGACCCAGTATCACATTAGTGCACCACTGCAGACAGCGATCACTCGACATCATGACCGAATCAATGTTCGCCACGAAGGGCCTCGTCCTGCGCTCGCATGCGCGCTACTACGACTTCGTAGCGCGGCTGCTGACGCTGGGACATGGCAGCACCGTGCACGAGCGCCTCGTCGATCTGGCGAGACTGCTTCCCGACGAGCGAGTCCTCGACGTGGGCTGCGGAACGGGCTCCCTCGCGCTGGCCGCCAAGGCCCGCGTCGGAGCGAACGGCACGGTGCACGGTATCGATGCTTCAAAGGAAATGATCGAGCAGGCCACGCGCAAGGCGCAAAGGCGCCGTGTACCGGTGGATTTCCGGATCGTCACGGTGGAAGCGTTGCCGTTTCCGGATCGCAGCTTCGACGTCGTGTTCAGCACTCTGATGCTCCATCATCTGCCGCGGCCCGTTCGGCGCGCATGTGCGGGCGAGATCGCGAGGGTGCTCAGGCCTGGCGGGCGCGTTCTCATGGCGGACTTCCAGGCGCCGGCACGTCGGCGCGGGAGTTGGCTGGCGCGCCTTCATCGTCATGGCTCCGTCAAGGTGGAGGAAGTGCACGAGCTTCTGGCCAGCACCGGCTTCCGCGTGCTGGAGAGCAGTGACGTCGGCGTGGGCAATCTGCATTTCACCCTGGCGACATGGGAAGGCAATCGATGAGTCACAACCTGCGGAGAGTTCCCATCTGGCTGCTTGCCATCGGGCTCGTCCTGGCCGTCGCCGTACACGCCATGCTGTTCCTTCGCCTGGGTACGCGCGTAACGATGGCGGCCGCGCTTGGCATCGCCGTACTCGTTATCGTCGCCAAGCACCCCGGCCTAGCCGCATGGTTGCGCCGAAAGCCCCAGGACGCCGACACTGCAGCGGCGCGCGACGATGAAGCGTCGCCATGATGTCCGTACTGCCGCGGCTGGTGACGCGCGACGATCGTGGAAGACCTGGCTGGATGGTCGGGCGTGCCGCAATTTCTCGATGTCCAGGGCTCGAAAGCCGACCTTTCCCCAAGCTGATCCCATCCATCCGGCCAGCTGCGTGCAGCCCTGGTTTCAGGGCGCAGGAGCAGCGCCCTGCCTGCAACGGCCGCGCTCGGCCAGAAACTGCCGGTCGCAGCCTCAGGCGAGCCGCCCAATTGCGGTCGCTCGCGGCGGTGCCAAATTGCACCATGCGAAGCGTTCCATGGAATAGGACAGCCGGTAGCTAATGGGTTTGATTTCTCGCCGCCGGCGCAAATTGACTTTGTGATGCGACATTGGAATCCGTAAGATTCCTCAATGGCAACTACAGCCGAGCGCATCTCGGTGTCTATGACCGACACGCAGGTGCGTGGGTGAGTGCACGACTACGAGAGCGGTGTCAGCACGAAGACATGAATGGCCCGGGCTGTTGCAGCTTGGCCGGTCCAAGAAACTGCGGTGGGTGGTGAGAAAAGGACCACCTGCGAATGAATAATGGTTCCGCCCGTTTGCCAGAATCCTGGCGGGGTCGGGTGAGATGCGCAGAATTGTGAGGCACCGCTCCCCTCACTCAAGCTTGTCAATGACGCTCATTGGGCATGATACGTTGCAGGAATTCGTAGCGAGCAGCGTTGTGGTCTACCGTAGTATGCACGTCGACGCCAATCACCTGACGCAACAGGCCACCATCCCTCGGCGCGACTGCCGGCCAATGCGGTAGGCCTGCACCATTGGGATTTCCGGTCTTGATGAAGTTGGCGAAGTACCCTTCCATGGCCGCCGAAACCTTGTAGTCGGCGGCGGTCCAGGCGTAGATATCATTGGTTGAGAGGTTGCCCAGCGCGTACTCGATCTCGCCGCTGTGCCGGGCACCGGTGTCCGGACCCGCCTTGCCGTCGCGCCTGGCCGGTCGTCCCTTGGTGAAATAGTAGTAATACACGGGCGCACGGCCGGTCTTGCGCTGCAGATGCATCCAGCGCCAGGCCGAGAAGGCAATGAACGAATCACCGATCAAGGCCGTCCCGGAGGCCTTGACCTCGGCTTCAGCGTTGCCTGGGTAGAGCTTCAGCGCCTCGGCCACGTACTTGCTCAAATGTTCCTTCGCCGCCACGCTCTCCATGGCTGCGCGATAGTTTGCCGGTGTTGGCGGCTTGTCCTTGAGCAGTGCGGTGTAGTAACCCTCTTGCGAGTTCGAGCCGACCAACAGAGGGATATGCGCCTGATCGCCAGCCTCGTAGATGGCTTCGGGCGATCGCGGCAAGAACCAGCCGTCGATGACAGGCACAAATCCTACGACCCCCTCGTCGCCGGTAGCCTTCAGCAAGGTGACCGCCGGCATCGCCCGCAACTGCGCCAACGAATTCGCGCCGACGTGCTTCACGAACGCCTCGTCGTACTTCTCGATCAATGCAAGCGATGGCGGCGTGCGGTTACCGAGCGAGGCGCCGCTCTCACCAATAGCACGCTGGACCAAGTCTTTCGACAGCGGCGATGCCATTAGCATCGATACCGATATTGAACCGAACGACTCGCCACCGATGGTGACCTCGTCCGGATTGCCACCGAACGCTGAGATGTTGTGATGAACCCAGCGCAGCGCCGCAATCTGGTCGAGACAGCCATAGTTGCCGGCGGCATGGTGCGGGGATTCCTTTGCCAGCTCCGGAAGCGCCAGGAACCCGAACACATTGAGACGGTAGTTCACCGTTACGGTGACGATCCCTCGTTGCGCCAAGCTGGCACCGTCGTAGCGCGGCTCTGAACCGTCGCCATCGGCTCCCCCACCATAGAAATACACCAGCACCGGCAGGTTCTTGCCTCCTGCACCT
>DATKUQ010000278.1:0-4764 GCA_035530495.1 Burkholderiales bacterium | reverse complement strand
CTGCATGTCCTCGCGCTTGAGCAGCAAGCTGTTGTGAAGGCGTGCCGACAGGATGGGCGCCGCCTCGAGCGGCGATTCGATCGCAACGTCGTAGACGCGCGCCTTGAGGATTTTTTCGAGATAGTCGGGATGCATGTCGCGGTGGTCGCAATGGAACGGAAGCGTGCAAGGGTAGCAGGATGTGCTGCGCTGCGGCAAGGCGACGCGCGATCTGCGGCGGCTCGCGCGCCCGGCGTCGGGCGTTCGCCCCGCCGCCGGCTGGTAGCCCGGGAGGCACTTTGGTAAGCTAGCGCCCATGGCGATCCGAAAAAACAGGAATAAAGCCAAACCGTTCTGGGAGCGCGGCTACGAAACCCACGGCTACTGGCAGGGCAAGAAGAAAATCGGCTGGGTCGCGCTCGAGGGCAAGGGCAACAACGGCCTGTACCGCTGGCAGGCCGGCAGCCGCGCGGGCGAGGCAAGAACGCTTGCCGAGGCCAAGCGCGCGGTGGAGCAAACGGTGCTGTCGCTTGCGACCCAGTTGTCGCTGTTCGGGGATCCAGCGGGCGATTGAATCCTTGTAGTGGAGGTACCCGCCGCCTGAAATCCCGGCTGGCATTGCGCCCGGCCAGCGCAAAAAAAGAAACCCGCCGAAGCGGGTGAGGGAGGAGACAAGGAGGAAGTACGGCCTCAGTGTAGGCCACTGAGCGCGGTATGCCGAAGGAACTCTGTCACACCGCGCCCCGGAAAACTACCATGGCCTGAGGAACGGGGGCCGCAAGCGAACTGCGGGACATTGCCCCTGTTCGGATGGGCAAACACTCGGGCTTACATCTACACCGGTATCTCCGCGCGGCAGGCGTAAAATGCGCTTCGCGATCGGTGACGCACGCCGGATTTAAACGCTCGTGGTACGTGATTCGTGGTTCGTGGCTCGCTGTCCGAATCACGGACTACGAACCACGAATCGCGGCACGCGCGAATCACTGAGCCTACCTCCTTAGGAAAGGACCATATCAGATGAAGGAAGAGCGCAAGAAGCAGGAAAAGCCTGAAAAAGAGTACCTCGAAAAAGCGAAGGAACTGTCGAAAAAGGACGCGGAGCGATTGATGGCGAGAATGCGGGGAAGATTCACCCGCAGACTCGAGGACAAGGAGTTGTCGGCAATAGACGCCTTGGCCTTGCAGCTCAAGTTCGAACATGAGCAGCTGATGGAGTGGCGCAAGAACGTCGCCAAAATAAGGGAAAAGCGCAAGGACTGATATGCGCGATCGTCGGCCCGGCCGGGCCGAATCGGCGCCCGCGGCCAGAGCGGCCAAGGGGATTCACGCAGACAGGCCGCGCGAGCCGTCCGCGCGGATACCGACTAAGCTTCGGCTCAGGCCGCGCTCAGCTTGGCGTATTCCAGCGCCAGCCACTTCATGCCCTGGCGACCGAAGTTGATCTGAACACGCGCATCCGGCCCCTGCCTTTCGCGTCGACGATCACGCCCTGGCCGAACTTGGCGTGGACTACGTACTGACCGATGCGCCAGCCCATCTGGGTCGCGCGGCAGCGGCTTGGGTATCGCGGCGTCACGTGTTCGCGTACGAGCCAATTGCCGCTATTCGCAGGTCTGGCCGAGGACGGATTTCGAGTGTTCGTCGCACGCAGGAAAAACACCTTCAAGGCGTGAAATAAGCGCGCAACGCATCCGATGGCCCAAGCGGGATTCTCGGCGTCTCTGAGTTTCATTAGAACGTTTCTTGCTTAATATCATATACTTGCAGAGCCATCCCGGCTGCTGCACAGCTCAAACATATCAGTTGCTATCGCGAATGATTCTCATCTATAATGCGAACAGTTCGCATTTATGTCCGCCCCCTTTGACCCGTACGTTCCTTCGCACAGCATATTTATGAAATCGAGCCCAAGGCTAGCCGCTTCCCAAATGGCCCTACTTGTTCTCTCCGGGATTTCCGCGTCGGCCTTTGCCTTCCAGCCTCTTGTTACCGACGACACCGGCACCCAGGGCGGCGGTGGTAACCAAATTGAGCTTTCGCTGAACTCGGACCGCGCGGAAGCCGCCGGCAAGGTCGATCGATTGCGCAGCTTGCCCATCGTCTATACGCGGGGCTTGAGCGAGGCACTCGACGTATATGCGGGGCTTAGCTACGCCCGCACCCATTCGGTTGCCGACGCCGACGATGCAAGCGGCAGCGGCAATCCTTCGTTCGGCGCCAAGTGGCGGTTCTACGAAAACGATAGGAGCAAGATCAGTTTCGCACTAAAGCCGGAAATTCTCTTCCCGGTGAGCAGCGTCAGGGAGAACGCCGGGTTGGGAACTGGAAGAACCTCAGGCAGCCTGACGCTCATCCTCACCCAGGAGGTGCCATTCGGCGCCGTGCACATCAATGCCGGCGTGGGCCGCGACCGCTACCGCAACACTTCGAGCAATCCCGATACGACCAGGACGCGCGCTTCAATTGCTCCTGCGTGGAACCTCGGCGAACGATGGAAGCTTGCGCTGGACCTTGGCACCGAATCCGCGCATGCCGCAGGCACCAGGGTGCGCTCGAATTTCGCAGAGCTTGGCACGATTTACTCCCCGGGCAGGAACCTCGATTTCGCACTCGGGATTCTGCGCGCGTCCGACAACGATGACCCCGGCGCGACTACGCATACGGCCACGGCAGGTGTCACCTGGCGCTACCGCTGAGCGAAAGACTAATTGAGGAGCACGGCATGAAAGACTTGGAACACGGGATTTCCGGCGAGACGCTGGATCGCGCAGCAATCGGGGATGCACTCACGGTGCAGCAAGTCCACGCCCCGCAGACGGCGCCGGAATGGGCGCGCTGGCTGGAGGAAATCGGCTTCCTGGTCGGAGAAAGCGTCATGTTGATGGCGCGCGGCCTGCCCGGCGGCGATCCGCTGGTGGTGCGCATCGGGCAATCGACTTTCGCGCTGCGGCGCGCCGAAGCGGCGTGTGTGCGCGTGGCAGCGGTCGACCCCGCGAACCGCGGCGGGAGCCAGGCATGAATCAAGCCGTGCTGCATTTCCATCCCAGCGGCCCGCTGCTCGCGCTGGTCGGCAATCCGAATTGCGGCAAGACCGCGCTGTTCAATCTGCTCACCGGCGGCCGGCAGAAAGTCGCCAATTACGCCGGCGTCACCATAGAGCGCAAGGAGGGACGGCTCACCACGCCCGCGGGCAGATCGCTGCGCGTGCTCGATCTGCCCGGCGCGTACAGCCTGTATCCGCGCTCGCCGGACGAGCGCGTGACTTGCGACGTGCTCTTCGGCCGCGCCGCCGGCGAAAAGCGCCCGGACCTGGTGGTGTGCGTGGTCGACGCCACCAACCTGCGGCGCAATCTGCGCCTCGCGCTCGCGGTCAAACGCCTGGGCATCCCCTGCGTGGTCGCGCTCAACATGACCGACTTGGCGGCGAAGCGCGGCATCAAGGTCACGGCCGAAGCGCTTTCGGCCGAGCTGGACATGCCCGTGGTCAGCACGGTCGCGATTCAGCGCACAGGCGCCGCGCCCCTGCTCGAATTATTCGACGACGAAGCGCTGTGGCGCTCGCTAGCCCGGACCACGCCCGCTGTCGGCGCAAGCGCAGAAGGCGAGGCACACAACAGCGGGTCCGATCACATCGCGGTGCGCCGCATCCTGCAGCGCCTGGGCCTGGACGAAGTCGTCCCGCACACGACCAGCGATCGCATCGATCGCGTCGTGCTGCATCCGGTCGTCGGGCCGCTGCTGTTGGCGCTGGTGCTGTTCCTCGTGTTTCAGGCAGTGTTCGCCTGGGCCGAGGCGCCGATGAACCTGATCGACGCGGCAACCGTCCACCTGAGTGGAGCCGTGGGCGCGATATTGCCCGATTCGTGGTTCAGGAGTCTGATCGTCGACGGCATCATCGCCGGCGCCGGCGGCGTGCTGGTGTTCCTGCCGCAGATCGTGATTCTGTTCTTTTTCATTCTGGTGCTGGAGGAATCGGGCTACCTGCCGCGCGCGGCTTTCCTGCTCGACCGGCTGATGGGGGGCGTGGGGCTGAGCGGGCGTTCGTTCATTCCGCTGCTGTCGAGCTTCGCCTGCGCCATTCCCGGCATCATGGCCGCGCGCGCCATCGCCAATCCGCGCGACCGACTGGTGACCATCATGATCGCGCCGATGATGACCTGCTCGGCGCGCTTGCCGGTGTACGCATTGCTGATCGGCGCCTTCATCCCCAGGCGCGAGGTATGGGGCGGGCTGGAACTGCAGGGTCTGGTCTTGCTCGGCCTGTACATTGCAGGCATCCTCGGCGCGCTCGCGGTCGCCCTGGTGCTCAAGTATTTCACCACCGTCGGCCGCCAGGTCCGCCCGCTGATGATGGAGCTGCCCAGCTACCACTTGCCGACGGTGCGCAACATCGCCATCGGCATCTGGCAGAGAGTAGTCATATTCATGCGACGGGTCGGCACCATCATACTCACTCTGACCATCCTGCTATGGTTCCTCGCGAGCGTCCCGGCGCCGCCCGCGGGTGCCACCGGCCCCGCGATCGAGTACAGCCTGGCCGGGATGCTCGGAAAGGCGTTGGCCACGCTGTTTCAGCCCATAGGCTTCAACTGGCAGATCAGCATTGCACTGGTACCGGGATTGGCGGCACGAGAAGTGATGGTGGGCGCGCTCGGCACCGTGTACGCGCTCTCGGCCGCCGCAGACAGCACCGCGCAGGCCCTGGCGCCGCTGATCGCGCATAGCTGGAGCTTGGCCACCGCACTGTCCTTGCTTGCCTGGTACGTGTTTGCACCGCAGTGT
>DATKUQ010000277.1:0-6603 GCA_035530495.1 Burkholderiales bacterium | reverse complement strand
ACTAGCGCCATGGGCACGCTCGGCATCACGCTGTTCCTGCTCGCGCTGCTCGCGCTGCTGCTCGCCGGCGGCGTGTGGGTCGCCGTCGTGCTGCTCGCCATGGGCTGGGCGGCGATGGAGCTGTTCACCTCTGCTCCCGTGGGCCAACTCATGGGCACCACGGTATGGGGGTCGAGCGCGAATTGGTCCCTTACCGCATTGCCGCTGTTCATCTGGATGGGCGAAATCCTGTTCCGCAGCCGCATTTCCGAGGACATGTTCCGCGGCCTCGCGCCTTGGCTCAGCGCGCTGCCCGGCCGGCTGATGCATTGCAACGTCGTCGGCTGCGGTATATTCGCGGCGATCTCCGGCTCCTCCGCCGCCACCGCCGCGACCATCGGCAAAATGACCGTGCCCGAATTGCTCAAGCGCGGCTACCACGAGCCCATGGTGATCGGCTCGCTTGCCGGCGCCGGCACGTTGGGGCTGCTGATCCCGCCCTCGATCATCATGATCGTCTATGGCGTCGCCGCCAACGTGTCCATCGCGCGGCTATTCATTGCCGGCGTGCTGCCGGGCATTCTCCTGGTGAGCCTGTTCTCCGGCTACATCATCGTCTGGGCTCTGCTCAACCCGGACAAGACGCCGGCCTCGGACGTGCGCATGAGCTTCTGGCAAAAGGTGTACGCCGCGCGCCTGCTCATTCCCACGGCGCTGCTGATCGCCGCCGTAATCGGCTCGATTTACGCCGGCGTCGCGACGCCCACCGAGGCCGCGGTGCTCGGCGTAGTCGGCTCGCTGATCCTGTCGCTGATCTCCGGCTCGCTCGACTGGGCAACGTTCTACGGCAGTGTCATGGGAGCGATGCGCACCTCCTGCATGATCGCCTTTATCCTCACCGGCGCCGCCTTTCTCACCGTCGCGATGGGTTTCACCGGCATTCCCGCATCCATGGCCGCCTGGATCACCGGGCAGGCGCTCTCGCCCGTCATGCTGATCGCACTGCTGACGCTGCTGTTCATGCTCATGGGTTGTTTCCTCGACGGCATTTCCATGGTGGTCCTCACCGCCGCGGTTATCCTGCCCACCGTGGAGGCGGCGCACATCGACCTGCTGTGGTTCGGTGTTTTCATCGTGCTGGTGGTGGAAATGGCGCAGATCACCCCGCCCGTGGGCTTCAACCTGTACGTGCTGCAGGGCATGACCGGAAAAGATATTTTTTCCGTCGGCAAGTACGCCCTGCCGTTCTTTCTGCTGATGGTGACCGCGGTCGCGCTCATCTGGATCTTCCCCGACATCGTCACTTACCTGCCGCGGCACATGCTAGGCAAGGGCTGATGCTACCCGACCCGATGCGCAGCGACAGCAGCCAGCCCGTCTACCTGTCTGCGGACATCCGCGCGCTCGAGCGCCTCGCCGCGGAGCGCGCCGGCGCGCCGCCGCTGATGCAACGCGCCGGACTGGCCGCCGCTGAATATGCGCGCGCACTGCTCGGCGAGTACGGCAGAAACGTTCTGGTACTTGCCGGACCGGGCAACAATGGCGGCGACGCGTTCGAACTGGCAACGCATCTGAAACGCTGGTTCTACCGCGTCGAACTGGTATTCGTCGGCGATGAGCATAGACTGTCCGGAGATGCGCTGGCCGCGCTCAAGAAGTGGCGCGAATGCGGCGGCAATACGTATGCGGCGCCGCCGGCGGCGCTGCGGCCGGATTTGGTGGTGGACGGCCTGTTCGGTATAGGCCTTGCACGCCCGCTGGAAGGCGGCTACGCCGAACTCATCGCCGGCATCAATCGCCTGCCCGTACCCAAGCTGGCGCTGGATATCGCGAGCGGCATCAACGCCGATACCGGCGCGGTCATGGGTACGGCCCTGCGCGCCACGCATACCCTCACTTTCATCGCGCTCAAACCTGGTCTGCTCACCCTGGACGGCCCCGATTACTGCGGCGAGATTCGGGTTGCCGATCTTGGGCTGGACGTCCGGGCGCTGCTGCAAATCAAGGGGGCCACGACGGCTGCAGCGCTGTTGCGGCAGGCGCTGCCGCCGCGGCCGCGCAATTTCCACAAGGGCAATGCCGGCAGCGTAGGCGTGCTCGGCGGCGCCAGCGGGATGGTCGGGGCGGCGGTGCTGGCCGGGCGCGCTGCCTTGAAGCTCGGCGCGGGCAAGGTGTTCCTGGGCCTGTTGACCGACCATCCGCCGCACCTCGATTACGGCCAGCCCGAACTGATGCTGCGCACGCCGCGGGAATTGCTCGAGGCGGGGATGATCACTGCGTTTGCCGCAGGCCCCGGCATGGGCACGGCCAAGTCCGCCGAGCAGCTGCTGCGCGAAGTGCTGGAGGCAAGTATTCCGCTGGTCCTCGACGCCGATGCGCTCAACCTGATCGCGGCGAGCAAAACCCTGCAGGCGCGCCTGCCCAAGCGCAGCGCACCGTGCGTGCTCACGCCGCACCCGGCCGAAGCTGCGCGACTGCTGGGCTGCACCACCGCAGCCGTGCAGGCCGACCGGCTACAAACGGCAACCGAACTGGCACGGCGCTACCGCGCCGTCGCCGTGCTCAAGGGCAACGGCAGCGTGATCGCCAGTCCGGACGGGAACTGGCTGATTAACGTGAGCGGCAATCCCGGCATGGCATCGGCCGGCATGGGTGACGTGCTCACCGGTATGATCGCCGCGCTGCTGGCACAAGGCGCGGAGGCGCGCGCGGCCGCCGCCGCGGCAGTGTGGCTGCACGGCGCCGCCGCAGACAGCCTCGCGCGCAACGGATCCGGCCCTGTCGGGATCAGCGCGAGCGAGCTCATCGATCCGGCGCGCGAGTTGCTGAACGCCTCGATGCACTGATCATCCGATACTGTGGGAGGCCCGCCCTCGCCCGTGTCCATCCAGCAGCCGGCCGACGACAGCTTAGCTGCGCAGCGCCGCGTGCTTTTTCTGCGTGACGTCCTGGATGAACCAGAACACGAGGATGCCGATGACGACAAACCCGACCACCGTTCCCAAGCCGTAGCTGACCACTCCGAGCATGCCTGACACGCGCCCTCCCCTGGGGTCTGCCGCTGTCTTGTCGTTGTCTGCGCCTACTCTACTACGGTGACCAGCGGCCCGGCCGAATCGTCGTCGGCGTAGCCGCGCTCGATCTCCCCTGCGGTCGCCGCGCGCACCGCCACCACGGTGCAGGCAAACCGCAGCGCCATGCCGGCGAGCGGATGGTTGCCGTCGAGTACCACCTGGTCATCCGCCACATCGGTGACCGTATAGATGAGCAGTTCGTCTCCGGCGCCGCCTTCCTGCTCGAACTGCATCCCGACCTGCAGTTCCGCCGGAAACTGCGCGCGTTCGGCCAGGCGCACCAGCTCGGCATCGTACTCGCCGAATGCGTCCTCGGGCTCGAGCTGCACGTCGATTTTCTCGCCCGCGACCTTGCCTTGCAGCGCCTGCTCCACCAAAGGGAAAATGCCGTCGTAGCCGCCATGCAGATATTGCACCGCTTCGGCCGACTGCTGGATCAGGTTGCCATGCAAGTCGGACAGGTGCACGTCCAGCGCGACTACCGTGTCTTGGTCGATTTGCATTCGCGGTTGATCTGTTTCACCAGTTGCAGCACTTCCATCGCATGCCCGCGCGGGTTGACGCCATACAGCGCATGCCGCAAGCGGCCTTTCTTGTCGATGACGAAAGTAGCGCGGACTATGCTGGTCTTCTTCACCCCGTCGCAATCCTTTACCTCGCGCACACCGTACCGTCCGCACACCTCTGCCTCCGGGTCGGCGAGCAGGCAAACCGACAGACCGTGCTTGTCGCGGAATTCCGCATGAGAAATGCAGTCGTCTGGTGAAACCCCCAAGACCACGCAATCATGCCGTGCAAACTCCTCGTCGTGATCGGAGAACTCGATCGCCTGCAGGGTGCAGCCCGGCGTGCCGTCTCTGGGGTAGAAATACAGCACGACATTCTTCTTGCCCCTGAAAGCGGCAAGCCCGACCGCCTCCATGTCAGCGTCGGCAAGAGAAAACAGAGGGGCAGCTTCCCCGATTTGCGGCGTATGGGTTTTCATGTTGCGGACGATTCTAAACCATCCGGGAGAATAGTGAAGTCCTCATCAAAGCAAGCGGTCTGCGCACACTTGTCCGGTGCGCAGATATAATGCGCAAGCCACAGTTCATTGCCCCCAGGGCTGACGCAGCATGAACGAAGAACACGCTTCTTCCCAAACGGAACGCCTGTTGCTTTCGACACGCAGGGAGTATGTGGAAGCGCTGCAGCGGCTGATCGAACTGGCGCAGCGCGAGTTGCGCATTTTCGATGCAGATTTTTTTTACTTGAACATCGATGCTCCGCGAACGCACGAACTCCTGCGCACTTTTCTGCTGCAAGGCCGCGACAACCGGCTGTACATCGCGGTGCACCAAACCGACCACATCCGCAATCATTGCCCGCGGCTGTTGACTTTATTGCGTCAGTTCAGCGACCGCATGTTCATCCATCAGACCGAGGGCGATGCCGCCCGCGCGCAGGACAGCTTCGTGCTTGCAGACCGGCTGCACCTCGTGCGCCGCCCGGTGCAGGCGCAGCCGCGCGCGGCGCTCAAATTGTACGATCAACAGGAAGGCCAGGGCATATACCTGCGCTTCTCCGAGATATGGGACAGCTCCCTCCCCGCAATTTCCGCAAGCACCAGCGGCCTTTAACGAGGTCCTTGAACGCGGTATTGCGAAGGCGGTTCCTGATCAATGAACCACGGGCCACCAATCGCGTATCAGGAACTTGAAACGATTTCGCGCCAGGCGAAACCCTCGTCCTGATCGGCCACGCCGATCCAGCCCGGCGCGCAGTTCATCGCCCGTGCCAGCGCCTGGCATGCAAGCTCCGGCGTGTTGTTGTGCTGGGACAGGTGCGCCGCGATCAGGTGCTGCAGCCGGCTGCGATCGAGCGCTGCCAGAAGGCCGGCCGCACTTTCGTTGTCCAAATGGCCGTAGCGCCCGGCGACGCGCGCCTTGAGCGCCTGCGGGTAGTTCCCGTTGATCAGCAGGCCGGCGTCGTGGTTGCATTCGAGCACCAGCGCATCGCAGCCGGAGAGCATGGCTTCGATATGACTGGTGGAGGAGCCGGTGTCGGTAAGCACACCCAGTCGACGCGCGCCGTCGGAGAAGACAAAGTGCGCCGGCTCGCGCGCGTCGTGCGGCACGGGAAATGGCAGCAATTGCAGCTCGCCGATGGCAAACGGGCTGTGGCTGTCGATGACGTTGACCTGCGGCAGTGCCGAGACATCCCCGGGGACGCCCTTTAGCGTGCCGTGGGTCAGCCACACAGGCAGTCCGTGCTTGCGTGCGAACTTGCATACGCCGGCGGTGTGGTCGCTATGCTCGTGCGTGACCAGAATGCCGGCGAGATCGGCGGGCGTGAGATCCAGGCGCGCGAGCCGGCGCTCGGTCTCGCGGACCGGATAGCCGCAGTCCAGCATCAGCCGCGTGCGGCCCCGTTCGACGATGAGCGCGTTGCCCCGGCTGCCGCTACCCAGGCAGGCAAAGCGCATGCGCTATTTCAGCTGTCCAAACAACAAGGAAAGAATGCGCCGGCCGGTGTCGCTGTTGTCCTGCTTGCCGTCCTTGTCCAGCACCCGCACCTCGCTGGCCTTGCCGACTTGCTGGACCAGTATGCGGTACTGTTCCGCATTCTTTGATCTCTTGTCGCTCTTCCAGAATTCCAGCTTGGACAGGAAACCCTTGTCCTTGTCCGAACCGGTCTGTCCGTCGATCTGCGGATCGACATAACGCACATAGTAAAGCCCCTTGGAGCGATCGCGGTCCACGACGGTGAAGTCCACCCGGTCCAGCGCCAGGCCAACGCGGCGCCAGGCACGATCGAAGGGATCATCCAACTCCAGGGAGCCGCTGCTGTCGGCAGCGCGCACCAGCTTGGCGTGCTCCACGTCTTCACCACCCTGCGCGATTTCCGCCCTGGCACGTGCGTCCTCGACCCCGAAGCGCACCATCAGCCGGCGCAGAAATTCCGCCTCCAGCCCGGGATCGGGCGGGCTCGGCTCCCACGCCGTCGACGACTCGTCCTTGGAAGTATAGACCTCGACCATGCCGCGATGACTGATGTAAATCTCGGTCGTTCCGGGCGCGCTGCCGCGCTCGAGGCGGGTGCGAAACTTGTCGCGTGTCCCGGTCGAATAAGCCGAGTCGAAAACCTTGCCCAGCAGACTGCGTATAGGGCTATAGGGAATCTTCGCCCGGTTTTCGGCCCAGTCCGTCTCCATCACCCCGGTCTCGGGATTTTCGGACTTAATCAGGAAGCCAAGGCTCTGCCAGAATTCCTTCACCACCGGCCAGACCTTGGCGGGAGGTTCGGACACGACCAGCCAGCGCTCGCTGCCGGCACGCTCGAGGCGCACCTTGGGCACATGGGGCAGGACGTCCGTGGATCCGGCGCGCACGACGCCACCGCGCTCGACGTTATAGGTCGAAAGAGTCGCCGAACCCTGCGGATGGACGTCGGGCAAGGCATAATGGTCATCACGCACGGGCGAGGTGAGATCCGGCGGCACCTCCAACGGCGGCAGTTCCTGCTTGCTCTCCGACTTGTACTGGATTTTCTGGCCCTGGACCAGATCCTG
>DATKUQ010000276.1:0-8907 GCA_035530495.1 Burkholderiales bacterium | reverse complement strand
AGCGGGCAGCCGGAACGCCCCGGCCGGCACGCTAGTGGTTGTCTTTCGGAACCTTGGCGCCGCTGGAACCGACCAGGAAGTCCAGGTCCGCTCCCTCGCTGGCCTGCAGCACGTGATCGACGTAGAGTTTGGTGTAGCCGCGGCTCATCGGTGCCGCGGGCGCCTTCCACTTCTTGCGCCGGCGCGCGAGTTCCTTTTCCGGCACGTCCAGGTGCAGCCGGCGTTTGGCCACGTCGAGCTCGACCATGTCGCCGTTTTCCACCAGCGCCAGGTTTCCGCCGGCGGCGGCCTCGGGTGCGATGTGCAGCACGACTGTGCCATACGCGGTGCCGCTCATGCGTGCATCCGAGATGCGCACCATGTCGGTGATGCCTTTCTTCAGCACCTTGGGCGGCAGCGGCATGTTGCCCACCTCGGCCATGCCCGGATAGCCCTTGGGCCCGCAGTTCTTAAGCACCATGACGCAGTTCTCGTCGATGTCTAGCTTGGGGTCGTCGATGCGGCTGTGGAAATCCCCGATGTTCTCGAACACCACTGCGCGCCCCTTGTGCTTCATCAGCCTGGGCGTCGCCGCCGAGGGCTTGATGATGGCGCCGTCGGGGCAGAGATTGCCGCGCAACACGGCGATGCCGGTGTTCTTCTTGAACGGTTTGTCGAACGGCGTAATCACGTCGCGGTTGAAGCACTCGGTTTTCTTGTTGTTGTCCCAGATGGTATTGCCGTTGACCGTGAGCGCTTTTTTGTTGAGCAGTCCCTGCTCGCCCAGCGCACGCAGCACCGCTGGCAGGCCGCCGGCGTAGTAGAAATCCTCCATCAGGTACTTGCCCGAGGGCATCAGATTGACCAGGGTATGCACGCCGCGGCCGAGGCGGTCCCAGTCGTCCAGGTCGAGCTTCACGCCGACGCGGCGCGCGAGCGCGATCAGGTGGATCACCGCGTTGGTCGAGCCGCCGATCGCCGCATTGGCGCGGATCGCGTTCTCGAACGCCTCGCGCTTCAGAATCTTGGAGATGGTCAGGTCTTCCTTGACCATGTCTACGATGCGCCGCCCTGCCATGCGCGCGAGCACATTGCGCCGCGCATCCACCGCGGGAATTGCGGCATTGCCGGGCATGCCCATGCCGAGCGCCTCGACCATGCAGGCCATGGTGGAGGCGGTACCCATGGTCATGCAGCTGCCGTGGGAGCGGTGCATGCAGGACTCGGCCTCGTGGAATTCGTCCACCGTCATCTTGCCGGCGCGCACGTCCTCGGACATGGACCAGGTGTTGGTGCCCGAACCGATGTCGGTGCCGCGGTATTTGCCCGAGAGCATCGGCCCGCCGGAGACGGCGATCGCCGGGATGTCGACGCTCGCCGTGCCCATCAGCAGCGAGGGCGTGGTCTTATCGCAGCCCACCAGCAGCACCACGCCGTCGAGCGGATTGGCGCGTATCGACTCCTCCACATCCATCGACGCCAGATTGCGATAGAGCATCGCGGTCGGGCGCATCAAGGTCTCGCCCAGCGACATCACTGGAAACTCCAGCGGGAATCCGCCGGCGTCCAGAATGCCGTTCCTGACGTGCTCGGCAATGACGCGAAAGTGGGTGTTGCAGGGCGTGAGTTCGGACCAGGTGTTGCAAATGCCGATCACCGGCCGCCCGTCGAACTGGTCGTGCGGGACGCCGCGGTTTTTCACCCAGGAGCGGTAGATGAAGCCGTAGATGTCCTCACGCCCGAACCAGGACTGGCTGCGCAGTTGTTTTTTCTTGGCCATTTCTTGTATCCCTTCAATAGGTGGCGCGGCCACCGGAGATGTCGAATACGCCGCTGGTGGTGAAAGAGCATTCCTCTGAAGCGAGCCAGCACGCCATGGCGGCAATTTCCTCGACCAGGACAAAACGGCCCATCGGAATTTTAGCCAGCATGTAGTTGATGTGCTCCTCGGTCATCTGGTCGAATATCGCCGTTTTGGCGGCCGCCGGGGTAATGCAGTTGACGCCCACGCCGTCCTTGGCCAGTTCCTTGCCCAGCGACTTGGTCAGCGAGATCACCCCCGCTTTCGATGCGGAATAAGCGACCGCGTTGGGGTTGCCTTCCTTGCCCGCGATCGAGGCGATATTGATGATGCGCCCGTATTTCTGTTTCACCATATGCGGCGCGATCGCGCGGCAGCACAAGAACTGGCCGGTGAGGTTGACCTTGAGCACCCGTTCCCACTCGTCCACCGGATAGTCCACGGTGGGCGCATTGACGCCGGCGATGCCGGCGTTGTTTACCAGGATATCTATCTTGCCCAAGGCCGCAGCGGCCGCCGCCGTACCCTGCGCAACAGATTCCGCGTCGGCGACATCCACGGCGTCGCCGCTCACCGGTCCGGACAGTGCCGACAGCGCCTGCTGCAGTAATTTCCGGTCTCGGTCCCAGATGCGCACGCTCGCGCCCGAGGCGAGCATGCGCTTGGCGATGGCGAGCCCGATGCCCTGCGCGCCACCGGTAACGATGGCAGCGCGCCCTTGCAGATCGATTTTGTTCATGGATCAGCCCTTGGCAATACTGGTTAGCTGGTTAGCGTGAGCGCGTCCAGAGTCGGCGTCCGCAGGCGCTCGCGCCGGACACCGATTTATTCCTTCACCGAGCCGGTCATGCCGGCAACGTAATACTCGACGAAAAACGAGTAGACGATAGCGACCGGCAGCGACCCGAGCAGCGCGCCCGCCATGAGCGCTCCCCACTGATATACGTCGCCATTCACCAGTTCGGTGGTTACGCCTATCGCTACCGTCTTGTTTTCCGAGGAGGAGATGAAGGTGAGGGCATAGATGAATTCGTTCCACGACAGCGTAAATGCGAAAATGCCGGCCGATATCAGCCCGGGCACGGCCAGCGGCAGCACGATCTTGGTCAGAATCTGCAGCCGGCTCGCGCCGTCGATCAGCGCGCATTCCTCAAGCTCGAACGGAATGGTGCGGAAATAGCCCATCAGCAGCCAGGTGCAAAACGGAATCAGGAAAGTCGGATAGGTGAGGATCAGCGCCCAGCGCGTATCGTACAGCCCGAGCTTGAACACGATATAGGCCAGCGGAATGAACAGAATCGACGGCGGCACCAGGTAGGCGAGGAAAATGCTGAGCCCGATCTGGCGCGAGCCGGAAAAGCGCAGGCGCTCGATGGCGTAGGCAGCCAGCACGCTCGCGGCAAGCGAACACAAGGTCGCCACGGCGGATATCAGCAAAGTGTTCCATATCCACGTCGGGAACTCAGTCTCGAACAGGAGATGTTTGAAGTGGGCCAGCGTGGGCCCGATCACCCAGAACGGATTGCTCGTGCGCAACAACAGCTCGCCGTTGGGCTTGATCGACGTGACGATCATCCAGTAGAACGGGAACAGCAGCACGAACAGGAAAATGAGCAGGGGAATATAGACGACCACCACGCGTCGCGGCAGCGATACCAGGTAGTTCATGCCTTGCGTGTCGTGGGTTTCCGTATTCATTTGTCGCTGCCGCCCTGTTGCCAAGCCCGACGTTGCAGGCCACAACACGCCCGCGCAGCGGGCTTGTTGCGGCGGACACTCACATCGGCGCAGCCGATGTTACGTGGGAGCCAAAATACCCATGCTTTCTCGAAGCTCATTTGTCGCTGCCACCTTGTTGCCACGCGCGGCGTTGGAGGCCGAAATAACTGAACAATATCGCCGCCAGCAGGAACGGGACCATCGCGATCGCGAGCGCCGCCCCTTCGCCCAGTTGGCCGCCGGAAATGGCCCGCTGGTACGACAGCGTTGCCATCAGGTGCGTGGCATTGAGCGGTCCGCCGCGGGTGAGCACGTAGATCAGCTGGAAATCGGTGAACGTCATCAGCACGGAGAAGGTCATGACCACCGCGATGATCGGCGTCAGCTGCGGCAGGGTCACGTACCAGAACTGCTGCGACGGCTTGGCGCCGTCGATCGAAGCCGCCTCGTACAGCGAGGGCGAGATGGTCTGCAGACCAGCGAGCAGGCAGATGGCGACGAAGGGCACGCCGCGCCAGATGTTGGCGGCAATGGTCGAGAAACGCGCGAGCCACGGGTTGCCGAGGAAATCGATGTAGTGATGGATCCAGCCCAGCCTCATCAGCACCCAACTGATGATCGAGAACTGCGCGTCGTAAATCCACCAGAACGCGATCGCCGACAGCGCCGTCGGTACGATAAACGGCAGCAGCACCACGGCGCGGGTGAAGGACTTGAACGGGATGTTCTGGTTCAGCAGGATAGCCAGCCACAGGCCGAGCGCGAACTTGATGGTGCTGGCGACCACCGTGTAAAAGAAGGTGTTGAACACCACCAGCCGCGCCACGTCGTCGTGCAGCAGGTACTCGTAGTTGTCCAGCCCGACCCATACGCCGGCGCGCCCCACCGTGGCGTTGGTGAAGCCGAGCCAGGTCCCCAGTCCGAGCGGATAGGTGAGGAACACGAGCAGCAACAGCGTCCCCGGCAGCATAAAGAGGAAGCTGAGGAAATTGCGGTTTTCGAGCAGTCTGCGCAAGATGGTGGTCGCTTGTGGTTTGAGCCCAGACGCGGCGCGCGCGCCTCGGCTCAAACCACTGTCCCGCCGCCGGGCGGGACAGTGGGAACCTGGCCTCTATACGTTGTAGTAACGCTCGGCGCGTTTCGCGGCAAGCGCGGCGGCTTCCTGCGGTGTCTTCGCGCCCGTTGCGGCCTGCGCCACCATGTCGACCACGATGAAATCGGCCATCGCGGCGGCAGAAGCATAGCCCATGGTGCCGGCATAGCCGTTCGGGATCATGACCTTCATCGCATCGCGGTAGGGCGTGTTCTTGGGATCATCGGTCCACATCGGATTGGAGGCGTAGGCTTCGAGCGGCTGCGTCACGTAGCCGTTGGCCGCGGTCTGCCATGGCAAGTACTGTTCCTTTTCCATCATGAAGCGCAGATACTCCTTGGCCGCGTGCGGATACTTGGAGTACTTGAATATCATCATCGGGAACACCAGGTTCAGCTCGGTCGGCCGCCCGATCGGGCCAATCGGCATGTTGGCATGCTCGATGTCTTCCGCGATGGCCTTCAGCCTGGGGTCGGTCGAGTTCTTGGCCGCGTAGTAGATCGAAATGCCGTTGACGGTCAGGCTGATCTCGCCGCCGAGGAAGGCCTTGTTGTTGTTCGGATCGAGCCAGGACAGCGTGCCCGGGATGAAGGTCTTGTACAGCTCCTTCGAGTATTCGAGCGCCTTGATCGTCTCCGGGCTGTTGATGACGACCTTGTTGTGCTCGTCGACCATCTTGCCGCCGTGGGCCCACAACACCCAGTGGCACCAGCAGTTGCCGTCGCCGGTGGCGTGACCCAGGGCGAGGCCGCCGGGCGTGCCCTTGGCATGCAGCCCCTGCATCAGCTTGAGGAAGCCTTCGGTGTCCCGCGGAAACGAACTGAAGCCGGCCGCCTTCATCATGCTTTGGCGGTAGACGATCGCGTTGCCGGCGCAGCCCATCGGGATCGCGACCCACTTCTTCCTGTCGATGCCGTAGGCTTTGGAGGCGTCGTACCAGCCGCCGTACTTGGCGCCAAGGTAATTGGCGAGATCGCTTACGTCGACCAGCTTGTCCGGATACTGGTGCGCATCCTCGAAGGTGCTGATGATGATGTCCGGACCGCTGCCGATATTGGCCGCGACCGCCGCTTTCGGCCGCACTTCTTCCCAGTTTTCGCTTTCCACGCGCACCGGGATGCCGGTCTTCTCGGTGAATTTCTTGGTGTTCGCCATCCACAGGTCTTCGTCGCCCTGGACGAAGCGCTTCCAGCGCAGCACGCGCAGCTTGGCGCCTTTTTCCGGTTTGAGGTGCAGTGTCGGCGAAGCGGCTGCCAGCGCATTGCCGCTGGCGGCACCGGTGGCGGCGCCGGCGGCAAGGGCTGCTGATAGTTTCAGAAAATCGCGTCTATCGATGTTGCTCATATGAACCTCCTTTGGTTGTTGCTACAGTCTTGCCCCGCTTGACGGATCAAACAGGAAGGTGAGGTCCGGATACAGGCGTATCGCCTCGCCCGGCTTGAACTGGTGGCGCTCGCGGACCACCGCGATGACGTCGGTGCCGCCGATCTTGCAGAAAATCTGTGTCTCGGCGCCGGTCGGTTCGACCACGACGACTTCCGCATGCACGCCGTCGGACCTGACCGACAGGTGCTCGGGGCGCACCCCGACGATCACATCGCGCCCTTCGCCGGACGCAGTACTCGGCGCCGGCAGCAGCAGGCCGTCGGCCATTTGCACCTGCATGCCGGCACCGTTTCTGACCAGCTTGCCGTTGAGGAAATTCATCGACGGCGAGCCGATGAATCCGGCCACGAACAGATTGGCCGGGTTGTCGTAGAGGTCCAGCGGCGTACCGACCTGCTCGGTCTTGCCGGCGTTCATCACCACGATCTTGTCGGCCATGGTCATGGCTTCGATCTGGTCGTGGGTGACGTAAATGGAAGTGGTCGTGAGCCGCTGGTGCAGCGCCTTGATCTCGGTGCGCATCTGCACCCTGAGTTTCGCATCCAGGTTGGACAGCGGCTCGTCGAACAGGAATACCTGCGGGTCGCGCACGATGGCGCGGCCCATGGCCACGCGCTGGCGCTGGCCGCCGGAGAGCTGGCGCGGGTAGCGCTCCAGATATTCCATCAGCCCGAGGATGTTGGCGGCCACCTCGACGCGCTCGCGAATCCGGCTGCGGCTCTCGCCGGCGAGCTTCATAGAGAAGGCCATGTTGTCGAATACGGTCATGTGCGGATAGAGCGCGTAATTCTGGAACACCATGGCGATGTCGCGCTCCTTCGGCAGCACCGTGTTGACCACGCGCCCGCCGATCTCGATCTCGCCGCCGGAGATCTCCTCCAGCCCAGCGATCATGCGCAGCAGCGTGGATTTGCCGCAGCCCGAAGGCCCGACCAGCACGCAGAATTCGCCGTCCTCGATTTCGATGTCCACGCCGTGCACGACGCGGGTCGCACCGAAGGATTTGAAAACGCCTTTGAGCTTGACTGCTGCCATGACTATTTGCCTGCCGTCCATTCTTTAATGTATCGATTGTGCGTCTGGTTCATGTGCTGCCGCATCGCGTTGCGCGCCGCGCGCGGATCGTGCCGCACGATCGCGCTCACGATCGCCGCGTGCTCGCGCACCGTTTCGGCCGCCATTTTCGGGTATTCGAGCTTGCGCTCCAGGCTGCGGTATAGCGGCCCCATGCGCTGGTCCCACAGCGTCTGCGTCAGCAGTACCAGCGCACTGTTGCCCCCCGCCTCGGCGATGCTCATATGGAACAGCCGGTCCGCGGCCAGCGGGTTGTGATCGCGCTTGCTTTCCCTGATCACGTTGGCATGGGCCGCGCGCAGGGCGCGCAACTGCGCCGGATTCGCGTTCTTAGCCGCAAGGGCCGCGCATTCGCCCTCGATCAGCACACGCGCGCGGATCACCTCGAACGGCCCCGAATCGCCCTGCAGCGCATCGCGCTGGCGCCGCTCGCCTGGCTGCGTCACGTAGATGCCCGAACCGACGCGCACATCGAGCAGGCCTTCGACTTCGAGCGCAATCAGCGCTTCGCGCACCGATGGCCTGGAAACGCCGAGTTGCTTCGCCAGGTCGCGTTCGGGAGGCAGGCGCGAGCCCGGTCCGTATTCGCCTTTTCCGATCATTACGCTGATCTGATCGGCGATCTGGCGGTAAAGGCGGCGCGGTTCGACAGTCTGTAGAGGCATGAATTATGGTTGTTGTCGGATGCACGAATCGGGAGGAAAGCATAGCCGCGGCTTTGGGCTTTGGTCAAGTGGTCGGACCAATTGTGCTCAAATTGATGTATGCCGGCAGCGGTTTTTCGGTGCTGCGGCGCAACAGAAAGTGGGTCGCGTTTTGGCGGCTTCGCTTTTGCGCGTATCATTCGCCAAACAAAGGGGGAAACTCTATGAGCGGCAGACTGGCAGGCAAGACGGCATTCATCACGGCCGCGGGGCAAGGCATGGGCAAGGCCGCCGCCATCGCTTTCGCGCGCGAGGGCGCGACGGTCTGGGCGACCGACCTTAGATCCGGACCGCTGGACGAACTCGCGGGCGTCGCCGGCATTGTCAGCCGGCAACTCGACGCGACCGACGAGCGCGCGATCGAACAGCTCGCCGCCGAAGTCGGGGCGATCGACGTGCTGATGAACTGCGCCGGCTTCGTCCATCATGGCACCATCCTCGATTGCACGCCGAGCGACTGGGACTTCAGCATGAACGTGAATGTGCGCTCCATGTACTTGGTGACGCGCGCGTTTCTGCCCGGCATGCTGGCGACAAAGGGCGGGTCGATCATCAACCTTGCCTCGATCGCCTCGAGCCTGCGCGGCCTGCCGAACCGCCTGGTCTACGGCACATCCAAGGCAGCAGTGATAGGGCTGACCAAGGCGATTGCGGCCGATTACGTCAAGCAGGGCATACGCTGCAATGCGGTATGTCCGGGCACTATCGATACGCCTTCGCTGGCCGATCGCATCAATGCACTGCCGGACCCGGTGCAGGCGCGCAAGGATTTCATTGCCCGGCAGCCGATGGGCCGTCTGGGAACGGTGGAGGACATGGTGCCGCTGTTTGTCTACCTCGCTTCCGACGAATCGACCTTTGCTACCGGGACCACATTTTGCATAGACGGCGGGATGACGATATAAAATCTGCCGCAAAACAAGGGGTCGCGTGCCCCGATTTCCCGCTCCGAATCGACCGGGATTGTCCAAAAAACGAGTCGCCCCGAGGAAAATCGACTGAAAAAGTTGGGGATTTCGCAATTGCTAAGTAAAATACCTTCCCATTGACTCCCCGCACCGGTTTCCGCGTCCCTTGAAACGGAGAAAACATGAAACTTTGTCGTTACGGTAAGAATGGCTTCGAAAAGCCGGGCATGATCGATGCCCAGG
>DATKUQ010000275.1:0-3184 GCA_035530495.1 Burkholderiales bacterium | reverse complement strand
TATTGCTTGCGCTCGGCGCCGATGCGCCGGACCAGCTGCTGCGGCGTGACGCCCTCGGCCTCGGCCTTGAGCATGATGGGAGCGCCGTGCGCGTCGTCGGCGCATACGAAATGCACTTCATTGCCCTGCATGCGCTGGAAGCGCACCCAGATGTCGGCCTGGATGTATTCCATGATATGGCCGATGTGAAACGAGCCGTTGGCGTACGGCAGAGCGGTGGTGACGAAGAGTTTGCGCTTCATTCTTGTTTAATTGCAGAAAACAGGGCCGCTTCCCCGGCAGGGGCATAAACCGCGACTCGGGAGGGGTTAATTGTATCCCGCAGGGCTTCGATTATCCATTAAAATGAACAGCTTTAACGCATCAATCAGACGGTGCGGCCACCACGCCAAGGAGCCAGTGCATGTCAGTTTCGGAATTGCAGATTCAGACCGCCCTCAAGGAAATCACCGATCCGAATACGGAGAAGGATTTCGTCGCCACCAAGTCCGCGCGCAACATCAAGGTGAGCGGCGGCGACGTCTCGCTCGACATCGAACTCGGCTATCCGGCCAAGACCCAGTACGAGCTGATCCGCAAGCTGGTGCAGGCGAAAGTAGGCGCCATCCCGGGCGTGGGCAAGGTCACGGTCAATGTCGCGAGCAAGATCGTCTCGCACAGCGTGCAGCGCGGGGTCAAGCTGATACCGGAAGTGAAGAACATCATCGCCGTGGCTTCGGGCAAGGGCGGCGTGGGCAAGTCCACCACCGCGGTGAACCTGGCGCTGGCGCTCGCGGCCGAGGGCGCCAGCGTCGGCATTCTCGATGCCGACATCTACGGACCTTCGCAGCCGATGATGCTGGGGATCAGCGGCCGGCCCGAATCGCGCGACGGCAAGAGCCTGGAGCCGATGCTCGGACACGGCGTGCAGGCGATTTCCATCGGCTTCATGATCGACGTGGACACGCCGATGGTGTGGCGCGGTCCGATGGTGACGCAGGCCCTGGAGCAGCTGCTGCGGGACACGCACTGGCAGGGGATCGATTACCTGGTGGTGGACCTGCCGCCGGGCACCGGCGACATCCAGCTGACGCTGGCGCAGAAAGTGCCGGTCACGGGCGCGGTGATCGTCACCACGCCGCAGGACATCGCCCTGATAGACGCGCGCAAGGGTCTGAAGATGTTCGAGAAGGTCGGCATCCCCATCATCGGCATCGTCGAGAACATGAGCACCCACATCTGCTCCAACTGCGGCCACGAAGAACATATTTTCGGCGCCGGCGGGGCGGAAAAGATGTGCAAGGATTTCAACACCGAATTTCTCGGCGCGCTGCCGCTGGACATCCATATCCGCGAGCAGACCGACTCGGGCAAGCCCAGCGTGGTGTCCGACCCCGACGGCCGCATCGCCGAGATCTACCGCAGGATCGCGCGCCGCGTCGCAGTCAAGATCTCGGAGCAGGCGAAGGACATGACGTCGAAATTCCCGAATATCGTTATCCAGAATACTTAGCTCAGGCAGGCTGGACGCCAGCGAAGTACCTCCGTTTGGGGAAAAGCCCTAATAGACGAACAAGAGGGGATGCATCCCCCCTTGTAAATCCCCCCGCGAAACAGCTTCCTCCGCACATTTCGATGAATTCTTGGTTCCTCTCCTGTACCGACTTTCGCCGACAACAAATGAATTTATGACAATCAAATCCGACAAATGGATACGCCGCATGGCGCTGGAGCACAGGATGATCGAGCCGTTCGAGCCGGGACAGGTGCGCGCGGCGAACGGGCACAAGATCGTGTCCTATGGCACATCGAGCTACGGCTACGACATCCGCTGCTCGGACGATTTCAAGATTTTCACCAACATCAATTCGACCATCGTCGACCCGAAGAATTTCGACGAGAAGTCCTTCGTCGATTTCAAGGGTGAGGTCTGCATCATCCCCCCCAATTCCTTCGCCCTCGCGCGCACGGTGGAGTATTTCCGCATTCCGCGGAATGTGCTTACGGTATGCCTGGGAAAAAGCACCTACGCCCGCTGCGGCATCATCGTCAACGTCACGCCGTTCGAGCCCGAGTGGGAAGGCTACGTGACCCTGGAATTTTCCAACACCACGCCGCTGCCGGCCAAGATCTACGCCAACGAAGGCGTGGCGCAGGTGGTGTTCTTCGAGTCCGACGAGGTATGCGAGACCTCGTACAAGGACCGCGGCGGGAAATACCAGGGGCAGCAGGGCGTGACCCTGCCGAAAATCTGAGAATCTGCGGTCGCGGCGCCGCTTTAAGCCGGCGGAACCTCTCCCGCGGCCACGACCGTGATTTCGACATCGCCGAGCGTGACCCGCTGACCTACGCGGATCTTGCAGGTCTTGCGCAATTCGATGCTGCCATCCACCGATACGGTGCCGCCGGCGACCAGCGCCTTGCCCGCGCCGCCGCTATCGCACAGACCGGTCAGCTTGAGCAGCTGATTCAGCTGGACAAACTCCCGGTTCAGGGGGAATTCGATTTTCTGCATAAAGTCTCTTGGGTAGGTGCGCCATGTCGGCCGGCTGCGTTCCGTGCCGAAGCACGGCCGTGGCGAATTGCGGCCGGTAACGACGCAGGCGCCGCGTACATGGCGGACGAAGGCCGTGTTTTCAACAGTCCAGTGCGAACGGGGCGTTGCCGCTTGCCCCGTTCGCTGTTTGCCTCAGTAAGACGTCAGGGGCACGACACGTTTACGGTCGGATAGGCACTTGCATTGCCGCTGTTTGCGTCGTTCACGCTGCCACTGCCGCCGCTGGTGATGCTGCAATATGCGCCGGGGCCGCTGCCAGCCGATAGGACATAGCTCACCCCGCTTCCCTTGGGATAAGACGCGGCAATTGCGTTGGTGGTCGTGGTCCCGACAACCGCGCCATTCGTACCGGTCGCAAGATTCACGTTTTGCTGCACGAACCCGTTCGCGATCTGATTGCCACTCGCGTCTTTGACCTGCAGCGCCAGGCCGTAACCGGGGCTGGGGTAGGTGGTACCCCAGGTCGTGACGACATTGAGCAGCAAGGGAATCGGCGGGCCAGCCGTAGTGGTGGTACCCGCGTCGCAGGTCACATAGACCGTCGGGTAGGCGCCGGCGTTGCCGCTGTTGGTATCGTTGATGCTGCCGCTGCCGTTGGTGATGCTGCAGCTTGAACTCGCCGGGCCGACGGAGAGGCTATAGGTGGCG
>DATKUQ010000274.1:0-13319 GCA_035530495.1 Burkholderiales bacterium | reverse complement strand
GGCGAGCAGTTCAGCCCGGAGTTCCTCGCGCTCAGCCCGAACAACCGCATGCCGGCCATCGTCGACCACGATCCGCCGGGCGGCGGCGCGCCGATCGCGCTGTTCGAAAGCGGCGCGATCCTGATTTATCTCGCGGAAAAGACCGGGTGGTTCTTGCCCCTCGACCTGCGCGGCCGGCATGCGACCCTGCAGCGGCTGATGTGGCAGATGGGCGGCCTCGGGCCGATGGCCGGGCAGAACGGGCATTTCTTGTTGTATGCCCCGGAAAAAATACCCTACGCCCTCGAGCGCTACTTGATGGAGGTCAATCGCCTTTACGGCGTGCTCGACGCGCAGCTCGCGCGCACCGGGCAGTATGTCGCCGGCGGTGAATATACGATTGCCGACATCGCGATTTTTCCGTGGATCCGCACGCACAAGGCGCAGCAAATCGCGCTCGCCGAATTTCCGCACGTCGAGCGCTGGTACAACTTGCTGTTCGAGCGTCCGGCCGCGAAGCGCGGCCTTGAGCTGGGCAAGGAACTGCGGCTGCCGAAAATCGACGACGCGGCGCGCAAAGCCCTGTTCGGCCAGACGGCGCAAAGCGTGCGCGCAGGCGCACATAAACCGAACTGAGACCGAACTGAGGTATAACGATGATCGAATTCTTTTTCGACTGCTCCAGCCCCTGGACCTACCTCGCGTTCCACAACATCCAGCCGCTCGCCGCCGAATTGGGCGCGCGCATACGCTGGCGCCCGATCCTGGTCGGCGGCATATTCAACAGCGTCAACCCGAGCGTCTACTTCGCGCGCGAGCACCCGGTGCCGGCCAAGCAGGCCTACCAGCTGAAGGACATGCAGGACTGGGCGCGGCAGGCAGGCCTCGCGATCAAATTCCCGCCGACGGTGTTTCCGGTCAACAGCGTCAAGGCGATGCGCGGCTGCATCCTGCTCGAACCGGAGGGCAAGCTGGTGCCGTTCGCGCAAGCGGTGTTCGAGGCTTATTGGGGCGAGGACCGCGACATCTCGGACGATGCGGTGTTGAAAGAAGCGTGTGCGCGCGCCGGCGTCGACGCCGCGGCGTTCTTCGCCGGCATCGCCAGGCAGGAGATCAAGGATGCGCTCAAGGCCAACACCGAGGAAGTGATCCGCCGCGGCGGCTTCGGCTCTCCGACGATCTTCGTCAACGGCGAAGACATGTACTTCGGCAACGACAGGCTGCCGCTGGTACGCGCCGCGCTGCTGCGCGGCGGCCGCACCGGAGAAGCGGCCGCGGCATCCTGAGCCCGAGCGCCGCAGGGCGCGGCGCTCGGGCTGCCTGCCGGGATGCGACGCCTCAGCCGAACGTTCCCATGGGCCCCGGATAGCTCACTTCCTCCAGCTTCCCGGTATCCACGTCGTAGATGAATCCGCGCACCGTGATCGCGTCCGGCCCGCTGGTCGGAAGCCAGGGATGATTCAGGATCGAAGACATCCAGCGGCGCACGTCCCATTCGAGGCGTTCCGTTTGTTTGTCGTTGCGCGGCGCGTCGAGCGGCTCGATCTGGCCGCGGAAGGCGTGAAACTGCGACGGCGTCGACGCGCACTTCTTGCAGCTCACGAACGCGCGCGAGGTCGCCTGGCCGAGCAGTTTCTCGGCCGCAGGGTCGCCCTCCAAGCCGGCCTTGAGCAAGTCGTCGGTGAAGGCGAGCATGCCGCAGCGGGTATGGTGGATCAGGATGATCTCGTTGGTGTTTAGCAGGTGGTGCGAGATGATGAGGCAGCGGATCGCATCATCGGTCACCACCCCGCCGGCATTGCGGATGATATGCGCGTCGCCGGTCTGCAGGCCGAGCAGGTCCTCGACGTCGAGGCGCGCGTCCATGCACGCCACGACCGCCACATGCTTGGCGGGGTTGATCGGCTGCTTTCCCGGATAGGTGGGCTTGTGCGGCGCCTGCCCGCCCGCATACTGCTTGTTGTTTGCCAGATACTGATCGGTGTTCGTGTTTGCCATGATTCCTCCTTGTTGTAGTTGCGGAGCCGGCAGTTAGGTCTACGGCTCCGGTCCAGCCACCGCCCATCGCGGCAAAACGATGCTACGCGCAAAAGCGCCAATTTTGTAGACGCGCCCCGGCCATCGTATGCGCTGACGCGCGTCCCGCGGTTTCGCGCCGGACTGCGGCCCAGCAATGCCGCGGCGGTTTCTGGTGTATATTTCGCGCCTCCACGAACGATTGTTTCGCATGCAGGTCAATCAAATTATTTCTCAGGAAAAGTCCTCATGTCGCTCCTATTCTCAAAATGCTCCCTTGGTCCGCTCGCGCTGCAGAATCGCCTGGTCATGGCGCCGATGACGCGCAACCGCGCCATCGGTAATGTCCCGAACGAACTCATGGCGCAGTATTACGCGCAGCGGGCTTACGCCGGGCTCATCGTCACCGAAGGTGTCTCGCCCTCGCCCAACGGCCTGGGCTACCCGCGCATACCCGGGGCGTTCTCCGCTGCGCAGGTCGAGGGCTGGAAGCGCATTACCGAAGCGGTACATGCGCAGGGCGCGAAGATGTTCATGCAGTTCATGCACTGCGGCCGCATTGCCCATCCGCTCAACCTGCCCGCGGGTGCGCGCGTGCTCGGGCCTTCTGCGGTTGCGGCCGCCGGTGAAATGTATACCGATGCCGAGGGCATGAAGCCGAATGCGATGCCGCAGGCGATGACGGCGGCGGACATCGAGGCCGCGATCGGGGAATTCGCGCAGGCGGCGAAGAACGCGGTGGCGGCAGGATGCGACGGCGTCGAGCTGCACGGGGCGAACGGTTATCTGCTCGAGCAGTTCATCCGCCCGAACTCTAATGTGCGTACCGACGCTTACGGCGGCCCGATCGAGAACCGCGCGCGCTTTGTGCTCGAGGTCGCCGAAGCGGTGATCAAAGCCATAGGCAAGGATAAAGTCGGCATCCGCCTGTCGCCGTTCGGGGTGTTCAACGACATGCCCGTGTATCCGGCGATGGAAGCCGATTACACCTATCTCGCGCGCGAGCTCAATGCACGCGGTCTGCTCTATATTCATCTCGTGGACCATGCGCCGATGGGCGCGCCGCCGGTGCCCGACTCGATCAAGGCGACGTTCCGCAGCGTGTTCAAGGGCGCGCTGATCCTATCAGGCGGCTACGATGCCGCCCGCGCGGAAAGCGATCTGGCCGCGGGCAAGTGCGACCTCATCGCCGTGGGGCGGCCGTTCCTCGCGAACCCGGATCTGGTCGCGCGATGGAAGGCCGGCGCGGCGGTGAATGCGCCCGACTTCGCGACGTTCTATACGCCCGGACCGAAGGGGTACACGGATTACCCGACGCTGGCCTGAACCGTCCGATTTCTTCGGCAGGCCGGTAATAGTTCACGGTCGGAAAAGCTGCGCGTAGCCAATAATCCGTTTATGCTTGGCTGTTCGGTTCCGCTCGTTGGCCGCGGGCGGAATCCGTCGATTGCGTGCCCCGGCCGAAACAATACGGCCGGCAACGGCTGTGCGGGGATCGAAGCGAATATGACGAAGACGAGCCTGGGGAAATATGCGGAACGGCGCGAAGACCCTCGCTCGCATCTGCAACTGAAGCTGGCAGTGCTCTACCCCCAGATCGAAGGCCGGCCGCCCAGGCCGATGTTCCAGGGGAAGAGTCACGACATCAGCGTGTCGGGGCTGTCGCTGGTCGTCGGCTACAACGTATTCCAGGAAGGCGAAGTCACGGTTGTTATGGCCCTGCCGCCCGCGCGTGACGGCGCCGCGCCCAAGGTCGTTACGGCCACTGCCGAGATGAGCTACGCCATACACTCGAGCAAGCTCGATGCTTTCAAAATCGGCTTTACTTTCCATAGGTTCAGGGGCGATGGAAAGGCGCTCCTCGAGGCGGCCTTGCGGCAGGCATCGACAGGGAAAAGCGTCGAGGGCGTGCAAGACCCGGATGCCGCTTCCGACCTCAACCCCTTCGATGACAGCGAATGGTTTGACTTGTCATGAGGCGGCGGCTGCCCGTCAGGTGCCGGCCGGGTTCTTGAGGCTTTGCTTGAGTTCCGCCAATTCGATTTCGAGCTCCGCCATGCGCCGTTCCAGCCGGTCCATGCGTTCGTCCCCGGCGCCAGCGGCCGGCGCGGCTGCGGCCGCGAACGGCCGGCTTTCGCTTTCACTTTCATCTGCAGGCGCGCCGCTGAACAGGTGTGCGTAGCGCGATTCGCGCTTGCCCGGTTCGCGCGCAAGCCGCAGCACGAACGGGCCGTCTTCGCGCGAGGCGAGGCCATCGAGCGCCGCTTCGACTTCAGTCACATCGCCAAAGCGGCACAGCCGGCTCGCGCGGCTGCGCAGCTCGCCGGGCGTTTGCGCTCCGCGCAGGAAGAGTTCGCACACGATGGCGAGTTCCTGCGGTGAGAACTTGAGGGTGCCGAAGTTCGTGTTGCAGAACAGGTGCTGGAACTTGGGGACACGGCTGCCGTAGCCGCTTTGCTCGCTGACGAGGCGCTTTTTGACCAGTTGATCGACGAGCTGCTGCACGGCGGCCTCGTCCAGATTCAGCACCGGGTCGCGGTTGCTCTTCTGGTTGCAGGCATTGGTCAGCGCGTTCAGCGACAGCGGATACTGCTCCGGGGTGGTGATTTCCTTTTCGATCAGGCAGCCGATTACGCGGGTTTCGTGCAGGGAGAGTTCTGGGTTCATAGGGTTGGCCTGAGGCGGTGGATTATTCGCGGTGAGGAGCGAGGTTCAATGGCGCGGCGCTTCCAGCATAGCGGAAAGCAGGATCGCCGCGCCGGCCAGTGCGGCAGCCATGTAGAAGCTCGAAGAAAAACTGCCCGAGTGCTGGGCAAGCATGCCGGCGATGGCAGGACCACTGATCTGGCCCAGGCCGAATATCAGGGTGATGAAGCCCAGCGCCCTGGGTGCGTTGTCGGGCCCGGCATAATCGCCCACCGTGGCTGCCATGATCGCGGGGATGCTCCAGGCGACCAGTCCGTAGCAGAATATGGACAGGTAAAGGAATATTCCGGGCAGGCCGGAAGCGACCAGCAGATAGGCGAGGAACTGAATCGAAAACACGATGACCATGCCGGCTTTTCTGCCGAGCTTGTCGGAAACGGAGCCGAACACCGGTCCCGAAAACAGGCTGAGAAAGCCGACCACCGACCAGAAATTGCCGGCCAGCGCTTCCGACATGCCTCTCTCTTTCACCAGCGTGGTGACGATGAAGGTCGCGTAGATCACGTAGGTGTAGCCGAACAGGAAATAGATCGCGCCCAGGTGATAGGTGACCTTGCTGCGATAGAGGTCGAAGCTTCGGTGCGTCGCCGCGTGCGCGGCTGCTGCGGCCGCGCCGCGCCCCATCTCGCCGGGCGCTTCGAGCCCCAGGTCGGAAGGCCTGTTCCTGAGGAGGATGAGGCACAGGAACGCGATCAGGGCGACGATGCCGGCGAGCGCGAGCCAGCTGAGGCGCCAGCCCTCCGCGCCGCTCTCGCGGTTGACGTAGGGTATGAAAAAGCCGGCGAACACGATCGCGATGCCGCTGCCGCCGGCCATGAACCCGGCGGCTACGCCGCGGTTCCTTTTCGCGAACCAGGCCGTGGCGAGGCTCATCATGGACACGTTGGCCCCGCCGCTGCCCATGCCGGTAAGCACGTACAGCGCCAACAGTCCGGCAAATGCTGCCGACCTGCTCAGCAGCGCCATGGTCAGAGCCGCCAGCAGGAGGGAAAGGAAAATGAACTTGCGCTGGCCGATGCGGGCGACGATCGCGCCGCTGAAGAAAACCGCAACGAGGTAGCCGATGAAATTGCCGGTGCTGATGAAGCCCATCTGCGCGTAACTGAGCTTGAGCGTGGCGGCCATCGACGGCAGCAGCATGCCGAGCGCGAAACGGGCGAAGCCGAGGCAGGCGACGATGCAGAGCGAGCCCGTAGCGACGATGACCCAGCCGTAATAGAAGGGCGGGCGGCTGAGTTTTGACTTCATCACCCGGAAAAATATAACACTGTTTCAGCCGCGCATCGGCGCGATCGAGTCCTGTTCAACCACCGCCGCGCCGGAAATACGTTTCGAAGCGCGCCATGAAGTCGTCGATCTCGCCGGGCGAATAGCCGGTGAATTCGAAATCGACGCGATGGCGCTCGAGCCGGATCAATCCGATCTCCAGCCGCGGCAGGGGCGCCAGGGCGATGCGCCAGCCGCGCGCGCCATCGCGATGCACGAAAACCCCGTCTTCCTCGACGTAGGGAACATGGTTGACCGCGGCGGGCAGCAGGCGGCGGAAATCCGCCTGCGTCGTCGTCATCTCGAAGCGCAGCGGCAGCCTCATCGGCGGCAATTCCTACCCGCCCGCTATAGGCGGCCAGATCGCCAGGGTTTCGCCGTTGGCGAGGGCGCGCGTGGAACGCTCCGCGGGGGGGATGTATACGCCGTCGATCAGCACCAGATGGCACAGCTTGAGCGGCAGGTTGTGGCTTTCGATGACCTGCGCCGGCGTGGTTCCAGCGTCGAGCTCGAGTTCCAGCCGGTTGGTTTTGCGCGCCTCGTCTGGCAGGTGATCGGAAAGCGTGGCGTAGAGCTTTAGCGTGACCTTCATGCCGCTTTCTGGGCCGCTCCCAGATAAGCCGTCATGAACTGGGTCGGATCCTGCAGCAGTTTGGTTTTCCATTCGCCAAGCCGCACACGGCCCTGGATCAGCCCGCGCAGCGCGCCTACATGGTCGGTCCAGCCGATGCTGGTTGCGCCGACGAGCACGTCGTCCTTGAACTGCAGCGACAGATAGCGGAAGTTCGCCTCGTCCACCAGTTCCACCCCTTCGCCGCCCTCGACGCCCTGCCACTGGCCGAACGAAGTCGAAATCAGGCCGAGGGTGTCGAGCACGTTGATCGCCAAGCTACCCTGCGCCGCCGTTTGTCCGCCCGACATGTTGATCGCGGCAATGCGCGCCTGATCTGCCGCATTGGGCTGGATTGCGTTGAGTTGCGGCTGCTGGGAATAAAATCCGGCTGCTTCGGTGACGTCGCCGGCGGCGTAGATTTCCGGCACGCTGCTCTGCATGCGCTCATTGACCAGAATGCCGTCGCTGACCTTGACGCCGCTGCCTTCGAGGAAAGCGATATTCGGGCGCACGCCGGCGGCGGAGATGACAAGGTCGCACTCGATGGTCTGACCGTTGGAAAGCTTGACCTGCATCGCCGCGCCGGTGCTTTTAATGGCTTCGGCGCGCGCGTTCACATGAACACGCACGCCCTTTTTCTCCACCCACAGCCGAATCAGATTGCCGGCCTTCTCTGTCATCATGCGCGGCACCATGCGGTCGCCCATTTCCACCACCGTCAGCTTCACGCCGCGCGCGGCCAGCGCCTGCAGGATGATGCTGCCGATGAAGCCCGCGCCCAGTTGCACCACGCGCGCCCCGGGTTTTGCCTTGGCCGCGATCGCGCGCGCGTCGGCCAGGGTCCAGCAGGGGTGCACGTTAGGAGAATCGATGCCGGGGATGGCGGGGCGCAGGGGATGCGAGCCGGTCGCGATCAGCAGCCGGTCGTAAGGCAGTTTCTCACCGTTCGACAGGGTCACGCTGCGCGCCTTGCCGTCGACCTTATCGGCGCGGGCGATGATCAGGCGAATTTTCAGCTTTTCGTAGTGCCCCGCGTCCCTGCGCAAGTAAGTTCCCTCTTCGCCGATATTGCCGGTGAGCAGATAGGGAATCGCCATGCGCGAATACGGCGGCGCGTTCTCGTCGCCGACGAGTACGATCTCGGCGGCGGGATCGGTGCGGCGCAAGGCTTCCGCAGCGACGACTCCGGCCGGGCCATTGCCAATAATGACGTGTTTCATGAATTGTTCCTCCGAAGACGCGAAGGGCGCAGAGCCTGTCTGCGCCCTTCGCACTACAGGATATTGCGATTAGAGCCCGAGCCGCTTCAGGGTTTCTTTGCTCGGCACGCCTTTTTCATCCCATCCGCGTGCCTTGTAGTACTCCGGCCGCATGATGTCGATGCCGTTGACCTTGCCCTTGGCCGGGCCGGTCTTGGCCGGTTCGGTTTTCAGGCGCGGCGGCAGGTCGTCGTCCTTGGCGGTGAAGCCCGCTGCGTTGTTGAACAGGCGCTCCATGTTCCAGATGCGCTCGCCCACGACCGACAGCTTTTCAACCGACCAGTCGCCCTCGCAGGCGGCATCGAGTTGTGGCTGCAGATCGGCCAGCGTCCAGGCGAAGGTGGTGAATACGCAGACGCCAGCGGAATCGAACACCGAGGTGGCGTCCTGGAACGCCTTGACCAGATCGGCCTTGCCTTCGGTCACCAGCGGGTCGGTCTTGACCGGGACACCCAGCACTTCCGAGGCGACGGTGTAGCCGCGCAGGTGGCAGGCGCCACGGTTGGAGGTGGCATAAGCCAGACCCATGCCCTGGATGCCGCGTGAATCGTAGGCTGGGAATTCTTGTTTCTTCACGCCCATGGAGAGTTCGGGCCTGCCGTATTTGGCGCACAGCCGCGCCGAGCCCAGGCCCAGTTCCTTGCCGAAGCCCTCGCCCTTGGCCGTCATCTGCGCCAGTTCCACTAGTGCCTGGGCCGAACCGAACGGCGCCTCCATGCCGATCTGCTCCTTCTTCAGGATGCCCAGCTCGTACAGTTCCATCGCCGCGCCGACGGTGGCGCCGAAGGTAATCGGGTCGTAGCCGTCCTCGTTGCAGATCATGTTGGCGAAAGTCAGCGCCTCCAGGTCGCCGACGCCGTTGGCGGCGCCCAGGGCCCAGGCGGCCTCGTATTCGAGCCCGCCGGTAGCCCCCCAGTATTCCGGCTTGTTGACTACGCTGAAGTGCGTTTCGTCGATCTTGGATATGCGCCCGCAGGCGATGGTGCAGCCGAAGCAGGCGGCATTGGTGACCAGGTTGGCTTTGCCGTCGGTCGGCCGCTTCTCGGCCATCGCCTCGGCGGAGATCTTGCGCGCGTCCTCGAACTGCACGTCGCGGTGATTGCGCGTGGGCAGGGCGCCCATCTCGTTGATCACGTTCATCAGCACCTGCGTGCCATAGGTAGGCAGGCCCTGGCCGGTGACCGCATTGTCGGCAAGTACTTTCTTCGCCGCGGCGGTGGCTTTCATGAAGGCTTTGGCGTCCTTGATGGCGCCCGCGCCTTTGGTGCCGCGGATCGCAACCGCCTTCAGGTTCTTCGAACCCATCACCGTGCCTACGCCCGAGCGCCCGGCGGCGCGATGCAGATCGTTGACGACGCAGGCAAAGAGCACGCCGTTCTCGCCGGCGCGGCCGATGCTGCACACGCGCACTTGCGGATCCTGGTGCGTCTTCTTGATGATCTCTTCGGTCTTCCACACGGTCTGGCCCCACAGATGCGCGGCGTCGCGCAACTCGGCCTTGTCGTCCTCGATCGAGAGATAGACGGGTTTGGGCGACTTGCCCTCGAAAATCACCATGTCCCAGCCGGCGAATTTCATTTCGGCGCCGAAGTATCCGCCCGAGTTGGAGCAGGCGATGGCGCCGGTCAGCGCACCTTTGGTGATCACCGAATAGCGCCCGCCGGTCGAGGCCATGGTGCCGGTCAGTGGCCCTGTGGCCATGATCAGCTTATTGGCGGGAGCGAGCGGATCGACCTTCGGATCCACTTCCTCGACGAAATACTTGGTCGCGAGGCCGCGCTGGCCCAGGTATTCCTGCGCCCATTGCATATTGAGCGGCTCCGACGTGCACGTGCCCTTGGTCAGATCAACGCGCAGAATTTTTCGTGTCCATGCCATGACTGTCTCCTTTTATGCGTTGGCGCGCGGTTGGGTATCGGTCTTGCCGGCCCACTGCTGCATCTTGTCCAGGCCGGTCCAGTTCGAGTCGACATAAGTGATGGCGCCGGTCGGGCAGGCGCTGGCACAGGCGGGATCGCCACCGCAGAGGTCGCACTTCTGCACCTTGCCGGTCTCCGCGACGTAATTCACCGTGCCGAACGGGCAGGCGATGGTGCAGACCTTGCAGCCGACGCAGGTGGCGTCGTTCACGACTTTGGCGCCAGTCAGGGCGTCGAGCGTGATCGCCTCGACCGGGCAGGCGTGCAGGCACCAGGCTTCGGCACACTGGGTGCAGGTGTAAGGCACTTTGCGCCCCGCGTGTTCGAAGTTGAACACCTTGATGCGCGACTTGGAAATATTGAACGTTCCGTAGTTCTCAAACGAACACGCCATCTCGCATTGCAGGCAGCCTGTGCACTTGTTGGCGTCGATATACAGCGATTTTTGCATGGCCTCGTCTCCTGGGTGGGGTTGTTGCTGACTGGGTCAATCCTGACGGTAGGTTTGCCGAATTTCGTCGATTTTTGCAAAACTCAGTCTAGCCCGTGATGGGGTAGCTGTAAACGGGATTTTGGCGAAATCTTTGCTTGCCCGCTTTCCGGCTCATTTTCGAAGTAAGCGCTAAGCTGAGACAATATTGTCGGTATTCCGTTATTGTTGGCATGCCGTTCGAGCACCGACATGGGCTAGACGGCAGCTGCCCAGTTGCAGGGCAAATTTGAAAAAAAGGAAGTCGCCATGACCGACCTGTCCGACTTAGGTTCCTCCGCCTTCTGGCGCGTCAATCCCAAGGATTCCGATCCGCGCGAGACGCGAGAATGGCTCGAAGCATTCGACGCAATGGTCGAGGCCGAAGGACGGGAGCGTGCGACTTATCTGCTGCGCCGGCTGCTCGATCATGCGCGCAAGCGGCGCGTGCAACTGCCGCCAGTGCTCAACACGCCTTACCGCAACAGCGTCGGTCTCGCCGACCAGCCGCAGTTTCCCGGCGACCTCGAACTCGAGCAGAGCCTGTCTTCGATCGTGCGCTGGAACGCCCTGGCGATGGTGGTGCGGGCCAACCGCGCGCATCCCGAACTGGGCGGACACATCGCCAGTTACGCCTCGGCGGCGGATTTGTTCGAGGTCGGCTTCAATCATTGCTTCCGCGCGGGACCGGCGGGGCAGAAGCAGGGCCCCGGCGGCGGCGACCTGGTCTATTTCCAGCCGCACTCGGCGACCGGCGTCTATTCGCGTGCGTTTCTCGAGGGTCGCCTTAGCGAAGCGCAACTCGCGCACTACCGGCGCGAGACCGGCGCCGCCGCCGCCGGTGAAGCGCAGCCGCCCAGCGCGGGCTCTGCATCGCATCAGGGTCAGGGACTCTCGTCCTACCCCCATCCCTGGCTGATGCCCGATTTCTGGCAGTTTCCCACGGGCTCCATGGGCCTGGGGCCGATCCAGGCGATCTATCAGGCTCGCTTCATGAAATACCTCGCCGGTCGCGGCCTGCTCGACACCGCCGGGCGCAAGGTGTGGGCCTTCGTCGGCGACGGCGAAATGGACGAGCCCGAGTCGCTCGCCGGCCTGTCACTGGCGGCGCGCGAGGGCCTGGACAATCTGATCGTCGTCGTCAATTGCAATTTGCAGCGCCTGGACGGCCCGGTGCGCGGCAACGGCTCGGTGATCCAGGAGCTGGAGGGCCTGTACGCAGGCGCCGGCTGGAACGTGGTGAAGCTGCTGTGGGGCTCGGACTGGGATGCGCTGTTCGCGCGCGACGACGACGGCATGCTGCTGCAGCGCCTGCACGAAACGGTGGACGGCGAGTTCCAGACCTACGCCGCCACCGACGGACGCTTCAACCGCGAGCATTTTTTCAACAAGTATCCGGAATTGCGCTCGCTGGTCGCGCACATGTCAGACGAGGACATCGACCGCCTGCGCCGCGGCGGCCATGATCCGGTGAAAATCTACGCCGCGTATCACGCGGCCATGAACCATAGCGGCCAGCCCACGGTGATCCTCGCCCAGACCAAGAAGGGCTACGGCATGGGCCACTGGGGCCAGGGCAAAATGAGCACGCACCAGCAGAAGAAACTCGACCTCGAAGCGCTGCGTGCTTTTCGTGAGCGCTTCGCGCTGCCCCTGTCGGACGAGGATCTCGAACAGGTGCGCTTTTTCAAGCCAGCCGACGATGCGCCCGAAATGAAGTATTTGCATGCGCGCCGCCAGGCTCTGGGCGGCTATCTGCCGGCACGCTCGCGTGCTGCGCCCAGGCTCGAAGTGCCGGAGTTGTCGCAGTTCGCCAAAATTCTCGAAGGTTCGAATGCGCGTGAGCAGTCCACCACCATGGCGTTCGTGCAGATCCTGGCGCAACTGCTGAAGGACGCAGTGCTCGGCCCGCGCATCGTGCCCATCGTCGCCGACGAGGCGCGCACTTTCGGCATGCAGACGCTGTTCCGCCAGGTCGGCATCTATTCCGCCCTGGGCCAGCTGTACGAACCCGAGGACCACGACGAGCTGCTCTTTTACAAGGAGGCCAAGGACGGCCAGATTCTGGAGGAAGGCATCAACGAGGCCGGGGCCTTGTCCTCGTGGATCGCCGCGGCGACCAGCTACAGCGCGCACGGCACACCGATGCTGCCGTTCTACGCCTTTTATTCCATGTTCGGCTTCCAGCGCGTCGGCGACTTGATATGGGCGGCGGCCGATTCGCGCTCGCGCGGCTTCCTGATCGGCGCCACCGCGGGCCGCACCACGCTCGCCGGGGAGGGCCTGCAGCATCAGGACGGCACCAGCCACCTGCTCGATTCCACCATTCAGAACTGCGTCGCTTACGATCCTTGCTTCGGCTTTGAGCTCGCGGTGATCCTGCAGGACGGCATGCGGCGCATGCTTCAGGAGCAGGAGGACGTGTTCTACTACGTCACGGTGATGAACGAGAACTACGCGCAGCCGCCGTTGCCGGCGGGCGCGGAGGACGGTATCAAACGCGGAATGTACCTGTTGCGCCCCTCGCCGCTCGACGACGCCGCTAGCGCCGCCGCGGCCGGAAAGAAAATTCCGCGCGTTCGGCTCCTCGGCGCGGGCACCATCCTGCGCGAAGCGCTCGCGGCCGCAGAGATCCTGGAGCAGGAATACGACATCGCCGCCGACGTCTGGAGCGTCACCAGTTTCACCGAGTTGCGCCGCGACGGCCTCGAGTGCGAGCGCTGGAATGGCGAACACGCGGGTGAACCGCGCAGGAGCTGGGTGGAACAATGCCTGGGCGCGGCGCGCAGCCCGGTCGTCGCCGCGAGCGATTACGTGCGCGCGGTGCCCGATCTGATCCGCGCCTGGGTGCCGGGCAAGTATCTGACCCTGGGCACCGACGGCTTCGGCCGCAGCGATACGCGCGCCGCGCTGAGGCGCTTTTTCGGCGTCGACGCGATAGGGATAGCACGGGCGGCGGCCCGCGCCGTCGCTTCCGCGGAGGGATGAGGGGCAGGCGCAGCTTCCGCCGCTTCAATCATTGCTCAACCGGTAATCGTGTTTCCGGGGGCTTCGCCGTAGGGCGGCGAATAGATCACCAAGACGCGAGCCGG
>DATKUQ010000273.1:0-3882 GCA_035530495.1 Burkholderiales bacterium | reverse complement strand
CTTGAAGAAGATCGCCCACGAGCTGACCGAGAGCCTGCGCAATAACCTGAGCGTCGATTGGTCAGAGCGCGAGAGCGTGCGCGCCAGTCTGCGCCTGATGGTCAAGCGCATTCTGCGCAAGTACAAGTACCCGCCAGACCTGCAGGACGCGGCGGTTGATTTGGTGCTGCAGCAAGCGCAGGCGCTGGGGGAGAGTTGGAGCTGAACTGACCTGCCCGAGAGGTTTGGTTATCGAGCTGCCGACCCTTGGGGAAACCTTGGGGTTTTCCGGGTGCTGCGACCGCTCCGGCGTAACTACAAAGACCGTTGTGAAAGGTCAGGGCCAGGGGGTTCGTTTATTGAGCCGTGCACCCTTACCGAAACCTTGCCGGCCCATGGGCTTCAGTTTCGGCGGACCTGCTTGTTCGGACTCAGCCCTGACGTCAACCGGACGCTCCGGTGTACTTTCTCGGTCGACCACCTTTGCGCCCATTGGCCGCCGATATAGCCTTTCCGGCCTCGCTGGTGGGACCAGTGGACAGACCGCCATGGAACTTGCAGCGTCCGCTGGCATAGAGCGCAGTGCTCTTGCAGGGGAGTCCGGTCTGCTTGGTCTTGGCCCCGCAAGGAAGGCCCCACAGCTCTTCCGGTAGGTCTGGCGTTCGCCGCTTGTGTTCTGGGATGCCCAACCGCTCACATGTCTTCTCGTAGCGGATGAGCCGAGCGTAAAAGCGCTTGTATCGAATCTTCAGTCGATCAATATCGCTCGGCAAGCTGGATGCCATGTCTTCTCCTTCTTCCTGCTCACACGGTCCTGTGAGGGTCTGGATTCGTTCATTGCCGCGGCTGGTCAATGAGTCTGACTACTTCCCGCCGGCCAAGCCAGTGCTCCGCGCTCGGTGCCGGGCCCACGTCCTTCAGGAACTGAGCGAAGCTATTGACCCATCGCGGACAGATCAGAATCCCCGCGCCCCCGTACCTCGAGAAGTCCCTGAACCTCGGCGCTAGGCAACGCCTTCGCATTACCCTCCACGCGCTCAGCTCGCGTTTTGGGCTTGGACACTTCGGCATCTGACGCTCCTTCAATGAGTCGATATTTGTTGAACGGGCCCTCATCGAGACATTCGATAACCTTCTGCTTGGTAAGCGTCTGGCCGTGGCATCTTGAGTTGAGCCGGTTTGCGCCCGAGCATCGCGGCCATGGCGAAGATGGTAGATGCGGTTTGCACGGCGGCGATGGCGTTGGCCGCGCATTGTCTGAGCGTGGGCATGGTGATCGCCTCAATGCTCAGGCGGGCGGTGGCGTTTTCGACGCAGCGCGCCGGCTCGATCTGCTCGGCTTTAGCCAGCAGGCCGCCACTGGTGGGGCAGCAGCTCTTCGATTCGGCTGTTCAACTGCGTCGGCAGCCGGGTGAGCACGTCCTTCAGGTACGCCCAGGGCTCATGCCCATTGAGCTTGGCCGACTGCAGCAGGCTCATCACCACTGCGGCCCGTTCGCCCGCCAACTGGCTACCGATGAACAACCAGTTGCGTCGTCCCAGTGCCCAAGGCCGAATCCGGTTCTCGACGTAGTTGTTATCGATCGGCACATCGCCGTCCAGCAAGTAGCGCCCCAGGCCCGCCCAGTGGTTCAAGCTGTAGTCGATGGCTTTGGCGATGGCGCTGCCGTCGGGCACGCGGGGGCGCTCGAGTTTGAGCCACACATGCAACTCATCCCACAGCGGCTGGGACCGCTCTTGCCGCATCTGCAGCCGCTGCGCTGCGGGCAACGCCTTCGCGTCGGCCTCGATCTTGTACAGCCAGGCCATGCGTTGGATGGCCTGGCCGGCCACGACACTGGCATTGGCCTTGACGAGTTCGTCGAACTTCCTCCTCGCGTGAGCAAGGCAATACGCGGTGCTGCGCCCGTCCAGCGACAGCGCGGCGTCATAGCCCGCGTACGCGTCGACCACCAGCGTGCCCGACCAGCCCTTCAAGAACCGGGTGGCGTATTTACCCCCGCGCCCAGCGCAGAAGTCGAACACCACACCCGGATCGGGCTCGAAGGCGCCTCGCGCGTAGGCCCACATGTAGGCCTTTTTGGTCTTGCCTCCGCCGGGGTCGAGCAGCGCGATCGGCGTCTCATCGGCATGAATAACGCGCGAGCCGAGCACGAAGGCCCTGTGCGCCTCGTACAGCGGCATCAACTGCGCTCCCGTCTGCCCACTCCAGGCGGCCAAGGTCGAGCGCGGCGTGTGAATTCCCGATCGGGCGTTGATCTGTTCTTGCCGGTAGTAGGGGATGTGGTCAACGAAGCGGCTGATGACCGTGTGGGCCTGCAGGCCCGGCGTTGGCAGCGCGTTGTCGAAGACTTGGGGCGCAGCCGGCTCCTGCACGAGCAGCTGGCAGCATTTGCAAGCCCACTTGCCGCGAATCTGGCGCTGCACGAAGAACTGCGACGGCACAATATCCAGCCGCTCGCTGATGTCCTCGCCCACGCGCACCATGGGCTGGCCGCACTCGGGCGTCGGGCAATGGGTGTCTTCGGGCTCGATGCGCTGATCCACGCGCGGCAGGTGTGGCGGCAGGGCTTCGCGCTTGGGCTGGCGGCGTGGCTCCTTGTCGGGAGCACTGGCGCCTTGGGTGGTGCCTTGCAGGGCCGCGAGCTGGGCCTCCAGGCTGGCCTGGTCAGCGGCCAGCGTCTCCTCGAAGATATCGCGCTGCTCGGCGTTCATGGCTTCAGTCTTGGCACCGAACTTCCAGGCCTTCAGCCGCGCCAGTTGGAAGGTGATGCTCTCGATCTTCGCGTCACGCCACTTGATGGCCTGCGCCTGGGAATCGATGCGCTTGCCCTGCTCGCCGATGTGCCTGCTTTGCTCCGCGATGTGGGCGAGCATTTGCGCGGCGATTGCCGCCAGTTCGGCCGTGCTCAGCGCCTTGAGGTCCTGGGGGTTGATCGCGTGCACATCGAGCATGCTGCATTGTGCAAAGCACAGCGTCGATTGCCCATTGGGTCTTCCTCCAATTGCATTGGATCAACCGTTCCCATCCGTCTCACATTCGAGTAATGCAGCGCAGTTGCTCAAGCCGCTGCCATGGCAATCCGAGCACCAAGGCGTTGAACTGATCGTTCGTCAAGGTCAGCGGTGCGGTGGCGCTGGCCGTGCCAGTTGCTGTGCTGCGGGGCCACTCAAAGCTGCCCTTGTTCAGACGCCGTGCGGCGCACCAGACCCCGAACCCGTCGTGCACCAGGAGCTTGATGCGGGTCGATCGGGCGTTGGCGAAGAGGTAGCCGTGATGCGCCTGCGCGGCACCAAAGACTTGCACCACGCTGGCCAACAGCCGATCCGCACCGGCGCGCATGTCGATCGGCTCTATGGCCAGCCAGACCGCGTCGATCCTGATCACCGCAACATCTCGCGCAGCCAGGTCGCACAGGCGCCGGCAAGGGATGCCGGGCAGTGCATGACGATCGTCGTCGGCCCGCGCGTGAGCTCGATGTGAATGTCGGGCTGCGCTGACGCAGCAGGTGGGGTCGACATCTGCACGGCAACGAAGCCTGGCAGGCCGCTTGCCACCGCCGTAGCACTCATGGCGACAGCGCGCTGGCCGCTGGCCGCCATAGGGCCAACACGCTCAGCCTCGACCACCCAGCGCCTGAGCATGTTGGCGTTCAGGCCATTGGCCAGCGCCACCGCCGCGATCGACACGCCGGGCTGCCGGCAGGCTCGAACGACCTGGGCCTTGAATTCAGCGCCGTGGCGCCTGTGTGTTCGCCGTCCCGGCGACTCGACAACAACCGAAGTGTCCATGTGTCCGCGATGAAGTTACGTGGACACGAGCATCCTATGCCGGCCGCTCTGATTCAAGATGCCACGGCTAGACGCTTACTCCAGACGCGCAGCGACGCCCAACTTCCGCCG
>DATKUQ010000272.1:0-8142 GCA_035530495.1 Burkholderiales bacterium | reverse complement strand
AACGAGCGCGCATTGTAGCCGGGACGCTGTGCGAATCGAAGGCAGCGCTTGGTTTGACACCGGACCGCCCGTGACATACAATCACGCCCTTTTCCGCAAAGCGGTATACCCCTCCCAATGAAGACATTTTCCGCCAAGCCGCACGAAGTCAAGCGCGACTGGTTCGTGATAGACGCCACCGACAAGGTGCTCGGGCGCGTCGCCACCGAGGTTGCCCGGCGCCTGCGCGGCAAACACAAAGTCATCTACACGCCGCACGTGGACACCGGCGATTTCATCGTCGTCGTCAACGCGGCCAAGCTGCGCGTCACCGGTGCCAAGGACGCAGACAAGACCTATTATCGGCACAGCGGCTATCCCGGCGGCATTTCACAGACCAGTTTCGGCAAGATGCAGGCGCGCTTTCCGGGGCGGGCGTTGGAAAAGGCGGTCAAGGGCATGCTGCCCAAGGGGCCACTGGGATACGCCATGTTCAAAAAACTGAAGGTGTACGCCGACGGCGAGCACCCGCACCTTGCACAGCAACCCAAAGCGCTGGAGATTTGAGCTATGGCTGAGAGCAGTTACAACTACGGTACGGGCCGCCGCAAGACTTCGGTGGCGCGCGTGTTCATACGGCCCGGCAAGGGCAAATTCATCGTCAACGACAAGGAGCTGGACGAATATTTCGCCCGCGAGACCGGCCGCATGGTGGTCCGGCAGCCGCTGGTCTTGACCGAACACCTGCAGACCTTCGACATCAAAGTAAATGTCGACGGCGGCGGCGAATCCGGCCAGGCCGGCGCGGTACGCCACGGCCTCACGCGTGCCTTGATCGAATACGACCCCGCGCTCAAGCCGGCGCTGTCCAAGGCCGGACTGGTGACGCGAGATGCGCGCGAGGTGGAACGAAAGAAGGTGGGCTTGCACAAGGCGCGGCGTGCAAAGCAGTTCTCCAAGCGCTAAGCCCTGACCCAGGAAAAAAAGCCGCCCATCGAGGCGGCTTTTGCTTTTTGCGCAGGGCATTTGCTGACTGTTAGACTTGAGATCACATGCGGAGCGGAAAATGATCAAGATCGGCGTGGTCGGTGGCACCGGATACACCGGGGTTGAGCTGTTGCGTCTGCTGGCACAGCATCCGCAGGCCGAATTGTGCGCCATTACCTCGCGCAAGGAAGCGGGGATGCCGGTGAGCGAGCTGTTTCCCAGCCTGCGCGGTCATGTCGACCTTGCCTTCTCCGACCCCGCGGAGGCGGCGCTGGATCAATGCGACGTGGTGTTCTTCGCCACACCCCACGCCGTCGCTATGAACGATGCCTGGCGGCTGGTCGACGCGGGGGTGCGTCTCATCGATATTTCCGCCGATTTTCGCATACAGAACGTCGCCGAATGGGAAAAATGGTACAAGGTCAAACACGCCTGTCCGGAATTGATTCCCCAGGCGGTCTACGGCCTGCCCGAAGTCAACCGCGACGCCATCCGCAAGGCGCGCATCGTCGCCAATCCGGGCTGCTATCCAACTGCGGTGCAGCTCGGCTTTCTCCCTTTGCTCGAGGCGCGCGCCATCGACGCCGAGCATCTCATCGCCGATGCCAAGTCGGGTGTCAGCGGGGCGGGACGCAAGGCCGAGACGCACATCCTGTTTTCCGAGGCCTCGGACAATTTCAAGGCCTACGGCGTGCCCGGGCATCGCCACGGCGTTGAAATCGTGCAGTGCCTGCGTCAGATCATCGGTAGCGAGATCGGTCTGACTTTCGTGCCGCATTTGACGCCGATGATACGCGGCATCCATGCGACGCTGTACGCGCGCATTACGCGCGAGCTCGATTTTCAGAAACTTTATGAGGAGCGCTACGCGAGCGAGCCCTTTGTCGATGTATTGCCACCCGGCAGCCATCCCGACACGCGCTCGGTGCGCGCCTCCAACACCTGCCGCATCGCCGTGCACCGGCCTCAGGGTGGCGATACCTTGGTGGTGCTCTCGGTGATCGACAATCTGGTCAAGGGGGCTTCGGGCCAGGCGGTACAGAACATGAATCTCATGTTCGGCCTCGACGAGTCGCTGGGCCTCGGCCAGGTGCCGCTACTGCCATAGCCGCTGCGATGCCGTCGAACCTGCTGAAAAGATTCCGTCGGCGCTTCGGCATTTCGGCACCGCGCATGACGGTACAAACCCATGTCGCCTGGTACTGGCGCTTGCTTGGCCTCGTCGCAGTATTGTCCTGCTCGTTCGCTGTGGCCGCCTGGATCTACGATGCCGGCCGGCGGATTGGCGGTTTCGACAGCGACGAGGCCAAGCAGGCCTTGTCGCAGTTGCGCGAACGCGTAGTGACCCTGACCAAGGAAAGCGCCGCGCTGCGCGCCAGCGTTAACGCCAGCGAAAGCGAGCTGCAAATCGAGCGCGCAGTGCAGACCCAGTTGACGAAACAGGTGAAGACGCTGGGAGACGAGAATGCCCGGCTGAAGGAGGATCTGGCTTTTTTCGACAACCTGATCCCCAGCACCCGCCACGACAATAGCCTGCTGATCAACCGCTTCCGTGTCGATCCGGGAGAACTGCCTGGCGAGTTTCGCTACCGCCTGTTGTTGATGCAGGGCGGCGAGCGCGTCCAGCCGTTTCAGGGCAGTCTTCAGCTGCTGGTGAGCCTGCAGCAGGACGGCAAAGATGCTACCATTACGCTACCCGAACGGGCGAACAAGGCGTACGACCTAAGTTTCAAGTATTTCCAACGGGTCGAGGGCACGTTCCGCGTAGCGCCGGACGCGGCGGTCAAGACGGTGCGTGCGCGGATTTTCCAAAAAGGGTCGACCCAGGTGCGTGCGACGCAGAGTTTCAATCTCCCCTAGCCGGGGTTGAAAAAGGGTTGGACGCCTGCCCTTATATCCGTCGTTCCGGAGGCTGTTGAGAATTGCTTCCCTCTGAGACGGCCCCGTCGAGATGCATGGGTTTATTGCGGGAAGCGATTTTCGAGGGGCAGTTAGAGCTCGGCCAGGATATGGCGACTGCCTCGGTCCGGGAAAACGGAAAACGCGAGTGGACGCTTTCACTAGCTTGGTCAGAACCTTAATGGAGGTGGTCAATGTTCCGTAGAAAGGCGAGCAAGCCACAGAGCCGTATCGATAGCCTGATTGGCGCCGGTACCATTATCGAAGGCAATGTTACTTTCGCCGGGGGCATGCGCGTCGACGGCGAGATCAAGGGCAACGTCATTGCAGCTGGCGACCAGCCGAGCACGCTGGTGGCGAGCGAGCAGGCACGCATTGATGGCGAGATTCATGTTTCCCATCTGGTGGTGAACGGGGCCATAAACGGCCCGGTGCATTGTGCGGAATTTCTGGAACTTCAGGCGCGTTCACGTGTCACCGGTGATGTGTATTACAATACGCTGGAAATGCACCTCGGCGCGGTGGTGGAAGGCCGTCTGGTGCACGTTTCAGGCGTGGCCGAAGGCGGCAAGACGGTCGAATTGAAGATTGCCTCGTCCAGTTGATGGCGGGCATAATAGTCGGACCATTTTCAGGAGTAAGGACATGAACGCAGTAGCAGAGATGCCCGCCCCGTTGCTCTTCACCGACAATGCGGCGAACAAGGTGAAGGAGTTGATCGAGGAAGAGGGCAACAGCGAGCTCAAGCTGCGCGTATTCGTAAGCGGCGGCGGCTGTTCCGGTTTCCAGTACGGTTTTACCTTCGATGAAGTCAAGAACGAAGATGACACCGCGATGGAAAAGAACGGCGTCACCCTGCTGATCGATGCGATGAGCTACCAATACCTGGTCGGAGCGGAAATCGATTACCAGGAAGGGCTGGAGGGCGCGCAGTTCGTGATCAAGAATCCGAACGCGACCAGTACCTGTGGCTGCGGGTCGTCATTTTCCGCCTAGGGAAATCAAGAATTGAGGTGTTGCTTATCTTAGGCGCGATGCCTACAAGAAGCCCGCGCTAGGTTTTTGAGCGGGCGGTGCCCAAATCGTCAAGCAAGGGTATCAAACGGGAGCCGCGGCTCCCGTTTTGCTTTGGACTGCTGCCGCTGACTGCTTATGCAGGGTAAATCGCACCCAGCACGCGGTCACCGCCTGCGCCGGTGACCGCGGGCAGGTTAGCCGGTCGGCCGGCCAGGGTTTGCTGCGCCAGCCAGGCGAAGGCGATCGCCTCGACCCAATCCGGGTCGGTCCCCAGCGCCGCCGTGGTGTCGATGCGGCATCTGGGCAGGTTCCGGCGCAGCCGCGCGAGCAGGTCCAGATTGTGCGCGCCGCCGCCGCAGACATAGACTTCATTCGCCTGCGGGCAGTACTGCTCCACGGCCTTTGCGATCACGCGGGCACTGAGTTCGGCGAGCGTGGCCTGCACATCCTGCGCCGCCGCCCGCTGCAGCGCGAATTTTCCCAACCACGCTGCATTGAACAAGTCCCTGCCGCAACTCTTGGGCGGGCGCCGTGCGAAATACGGCTCGGCCAGCATTGCCTCCAGCATGTCCGCAAGCACCGTTCCGGCTTGTGCCCAGGCCCCGGCGCGATCATGCGTTTCGCCCAGATGGCGGTGGATCCACAGATCGAGCAAAACGTTACCTGGCCCGGTATCGAAGCCCGTGACCGCGCCGCTCGCCGGCAGGTCACTCAGATTCGCGATGCCGCCGATATTGACGATGACGCGATGCCGCGTACCGGTTCGGAATACGGCGGCGTGAAATGCCGGCGCGAGCGGGGCACCCTGGCCGCCAGCGGCGATATCGCGGCTGCGGAAGTCCGCAACCACGCTAATGCCGGTGAGTTCGGCCAGCAATGCCGGATTGCCGATCTGCAAGGTGTAGCCGGCGTCGGGGCGGTGACGAACGGTTTGTCCGTGACAGCCGCAGGCGCGTATCGCTGCGGGCGCAATGCGCGCCTGCCGCAGCAGCGCTAGCACCGCTCCGGCGTACAAGCCTGAGAGCGCATTGCCGGCTCTGGCGGCACGATCCAGTTCGTTCGGCCCCGGCGCCTGCAGCGCGTGCAGTTCCGCCTTGAGCGCCGCGGGAAAGGGCAGATAGGCGGTTTCGATCAGCGTTGGGCCGGGAACGGCGAATTCGACCAGCGCGGCGTCCACACCATCCAGGCTGGTGCCCGACATCAGACCGACGAACAATTCGCGCGCAGTCAGGCCAAGCAACTGTCCGGAAGCCATTTCGGAATTACCGAATTGACCCCTGATTCTGGGAAGCATGAAGCACCGAGGAAGGGATGGGGTCCTTCCGTTCCCGCTTGGGTTCCCTCATGGCGAGATCACGGCTTACTCGCTAAGCGCCACGTTGGTATTTCTGAGCAGGTTCAGTTGTGCCAACAGGGGCGCGGACACGCTATTGAACGCCGCAAGTTGCTGCGGCGGGATGGGCGGCCCCCCGGGCAGCGCCACTGTGAGCGGGTTGCGCACTTTGCCGTTGACGCGGAATTCGTAATGCAGATGCGGCCCGGTCGCCCAGCCGGTCTGGCCTACATTTCCGATCACTTCGCCCTGATGCACCCGCATGCCCCGGTGCAGGCCGGGGGCGAAACGGCTGAGGTGGGCGTACCGGGTGCTGATGCCGCGTTGGTGATCCAGTATGACGATATTGCCGTAGCCCCGCTCCTGGCCGACGAACGCGACGATGCCGTCGGCAGTGGCTTTGACGTGGGTGCCGACCGGAGCGGCGAAATCGACGCCTTCGTGTTTGCGCCACTTTTTCAGGTACGGATCAAAGCGCATGGCGAAGCCGGAACTGATGCGGGAAAACGCCAGCGGCGATCGCAGGAAAGCCTCGTGCAGGTTCTTTCCGCCGGGGGTGTAATAGTCGCCCTTTCCTGCGGCGTCCCGGTACCAGATCGCGCGGTAGCTCTTGCCACGGTTGACGAACTCGGCCGCGAGCAGGCGTCCGGACTTGATCGGGCGGCCATCGTGATAGTACATCTCGTAAATCACGGTGAATTTGTCGCCGTGGCGCAAGTCGCGGCGGAAATCGATGTCGCCGCCAAAAACATCGGCGATCTGCGTGGCGACATTGTCCGGGACACCCGCCGCATCGGTGGCGGCGAACAACGAACTGCTGATCTCGCCGGACTTCATTTCCTGCTGCGGCGAGAGCGAAAGCTGTTGCTCGACCGATTTGAATTTTTCGCCCTGCCTGTTGAAGCTGACCAGGTGGCCCTTGTCGGTGATATAGCGCAGCGCAAGCAGGGCCCCGTCGCTATCGGTGCGCGCCTGCACGGTGGTGCCTGGGCGCAGCAGCCGCAGCGAGCGTCCGGGCTTGATCTGGCGCAGGAATGCGCGCGCGTCCGCGTCGTTCACGCCAAGCCGTACGAGCAGATCGGACATCGTGTCGCCGCGGCCGAAGCGCTCTTCGTGCCAGAATACCTGATTGGCGTCGGCAGACCGATCGGGATGCGCGATATCCAGGCTTTCCACCACCGTTCTCGTGGGAACGAATGAAGTTGACGTGTCGGGTGCGGTGCCGAAGGCGGCGACCATGCCGAGAAACGGCAGGCTGCACAGAGCGACGATATAGCGCAGGCGGAGTTTTGATTCTCGCCGGCTGCCGAAGTGCGTTAAAATTTGTTTTTCGCGCTTATTCATTCGATAGATAGTCCTTGGATAGAAGGTTCGCCCTTCTGGTTCGGGCGCTAGCTTAGCACGGAGTATGTCTGGTGTCTGTCTGGTGTGCCATAGATGCGGAGTGTAATGAGAAAAAATACCACTGAGGCCGCCTTGCAAATCCTCAAACGCGGCTGCGGTGAGCTGCTGGTGGAAGAGGAACTGGCTGAAAAGCTCAAATCCGGCCGGCCGCTGCGCGTCAAGACTGGTTTCGATCCGACGGCGCCGGACCTGCATCTGGGGCATACCGTGCTCATCAACAAGATGCGCCAGTTCCAGGAACTGGGTCATCACGTCATGTTCCTTATTGGCGATTTCACTGGCTTGATCGGCGATCCCACCGGCAAGAACGTGACACGGCCGCCGCTGACGCGCGCGGAAATCGAGGCCAACGCCGCCACCTATAAGGCGCAGGTATTCAAGATTCTCGACGCCGAGAAGACCGAGATCTGTTTCAACTCGAAATGGGGCGACGCGCTCGGCGCCGCAGGCATGATCAAGCTCGCGGCGACCTCCACCGTGGCGCGTATGCTCGAGCGCGACGATTTCGGCAAGCGCTATAGGGCGAACCAGCCGATCGCAATTCATGAATTTCTCTATCCGCTGATGCAGGGATACGACTCGGTGGCGATGCATGCCGACATCGAACTCGGCGGCACGGATCAGAAATTCAACCTGCTGGTCGGCCGCGAGATGCAGAAGCATTACGGCCAGGAGCCGCAATGCATCCTCACCATGCCGCTGCTCGAAGGGCTGGACGGCGTCAACAAGATGTCGAAATCCCTAGGCAACTACGTCGGCATCAACGAGAAACCCGAGGATATTTTCGGCAAGCTGATGTCGATCTCGGACGAGCTGATGTGGCGCTATATCGAGCTGCTGTCGTTCGAATCGCTCGAGACGGTAGGCAAGTGGAGGCGTGAGGTCGCCGCCGGACGCAATCCGCGCGACATCAAGGTGGTGTTCGCGCAGGAAATCGTCGGTCGCTTCCATGACAAGTCCGCGGCAGAGCGCGCGCTTGCGGATTTCGAAGCGCGTTTTCGCCAGGGTGCGTTGCCGCAGGATATCGCCGAGGTGAGCATCGCCGCCGAAGACGGCGGTCTGTTGATCGCGCAGGCGCTGAAGCAGGCGCATCTCACCGAGAGCACCTCCGAGGCGATACGCATGATCGAGCAAGGCGGTGTGAAGCTGGACGGCGAGCGCGTGAGCGACCGCGGTCTCAAGCTCGCCAAGGGAACGGTCGCCGTCGCGCAGGTTGGCAAGCGCAAGTTCGCGCGCATCACCGTCGTCTGAGCGCGGTCGGTGCAGCGGCCCCGCGCGCCGCTGCTGTCGAAATATCCAAAATATTCCGGTAAAACGCTTGACCGCGTTCGCAGGTGCTATATAATCCCGCCTCTTTGCTCGACGACCTTGGTCTCGGGTTTGCTCTTTAAAAATTTACAGCCGATAGGTGTGGGTGCTGGGTGTGGTGTGAAGGTGCCTGGGTGGTTTTTCTGCGCGCAAGTGCGGGGGGCTGACTGGGTACTGACTCGCATAGATACACTTTGGTACTCACACAAATGATT
>DATKUQ010000271.1:0-4458 GCA_035530495.1 Burkholderiales bacterium | reverse complement strand
GCCATCGGACGGATCGTCCCCGAAATATCCGGGCGCAAGTTCGTTCGCGTAGCAGACGGGCGAACTGAGGCTGGATCCCTTGGCGTTGCTCGGCACGCCGAGGAATTCGAGTCTGTCGGCCTCGCGCTGGTATACGCCGCGCTCGGTGACCATGTAATCCACCGGGATGTCCCAGGACTGGGGGTGGATGGTGTCGATTGCGCCGAGTTCGAAGCCGACGCCGATCACCAGCGGCTTGCGCGCACCCAGGCTCGCCAGCGTGCGGTCGAAAAAGCCGCCGCCGTAACCGAGGCGATAGCCCTGCCGGTCGAAGCCGTTCATCGGCAGCAGTACCTTGTCCGGAACCACTTCGGCGCTCGCCTTGGGATAGGGGATGTCGAGTTTGCCCAGCGCCAGCTCCACCCCCGGATGCCATTCGCGGAACAGCAGCGGCGTCTTGGGCGCGACCACCACCGGCAAGGCCGCAATCGCGCCCTGCTGGCGCAGCCGCCGCAGCAGGTGGCGCGCATCGTACTCGTTCATGATCGGCCAGCAGAAGGCCACCACGCCCTTGGCCAGCCCGGGAAACCCGTAGAGCAAATGGCGGTCCATGGCAATGCGCCAGGCACGCAGCTGGTCCGCGGGGACGGACTGCCTGCGCGCGAGCAGCTCGCCCCGCAGCTGCTTGCGCCAGGCCATGAGTTCAGCCTGCCGCATATATAAATTGACGTGCGTCATCCATCTGTTGTGTGGAGCGTCTATACTGGTTCCATCATGGGCTTGGCCGCGGAAACCACTATAACATCGGTATTGCGTGCGCTGATACTCGCGCTCGGCCTGGCGCCGCTCGCGTCGCAGGCGATGCAGGCCCAGCCGCGGACGCAGGAGGAGGTGTTCCTTGCCGCGCGCGCCGCGGTGCGCGCGGGCGACTACGACTACGACAAGCTCGCCCGCTACGATGCGCAGTTGCAGGGTTATCTGCTCGAACCCTATGTCGCATCATGGATGCTGCGCCCGCGGCTCGAAGATGCCAGCCCGGAGGAAGTGCGCGCTTTCCTCGCGCGCGAGCAGGGCACCGTGCTCGCCGAGCAGGTGCGCAAGGAATGGCTGAAGGTGCTGGGCAAGCAGGGGCGCTGGAATCTGTTCCGCTCCGAACTTCCGCTGCTGGTCAAACACGACAACGACATTACCTGTTACGCACTGCAGGCGCGCTGGGAACAGAAGGACGAGTCGGCGCTGGACGAAGTCCGACCGCAGTGGTACGCGCCGCGCGAACTACCAGACGGCTGCGTGCCGCTTGCCGAGGTGCTCATCGCCCGCGGCGTATTCACCGACCGCCAGATATGGGAGCGCGTGCGCATCTTGCTACACGCCGGCCTGGTCACCGCGGCCTGGCGTACCGCCGAGTACCTGCCGCGCTCGGAACAGCCCGACCGTGGAAAGCTGTTTGAGGCAGCCGCCGGTCCGAAACGCTACCTCCACGAACGGCACAAGGATCTGTCGCGCCGACAGGTGCGCGAGCTGGTCATGTTCGCCGTGTATCGCCTGGCGCACAGCGACCCGGTGACGGCCGAGCACTACTGGAGAAAGCAGCCGCGTGCGAAGTTTCCGGCCGAAGAGCGGGGCTACGTCTGGGGGCAGTTGGCGCTGCAGGCGGCGTGGCACAACCTGCCGCAGGCGCTGGCATGGTACGGCCACGCCGAGGCGGACGGAGCGCGGCTATCCGAAAAGCAGCTCGACTGGCGCATGCGCGCCGCACTGCGCCAGGGTGACTGGCGTGAAGTCCTGGTCTCGGCGCAAATGATGTCGCCGCTGCAAAGGAGCGAACCGGCCTGGATTTACTGGCAGGGGCGCGCCGAGAAGGCGCTGGGAGACGCCGCCGAGGCGCGCAGCCTGTTTGCGCGTATCGACGGCGGACATTATTTCTACGCCGAACTCGCCCGCGAGGAACTCGGATTGCCCTTCACCATTCCGCCGAATGATTACACGCCGACGGCCGGTGACGTGGCCGCGATTGCGCGCGAGCCCGGTTTCCGGCGCTCGCTCGCTCTGTATCGGCTGGGCGACCGTTCCGACGCCACGCGTGAATGGATCTGGTCGATACGCGGCATGAACGATCGGCAACTGCTGGCCGCGGCCGAATACGCGCTGCAGAACGAAATATTCGACCGTGCCATCAACACCGCCGACAAGACGGTGGCGTTGCACGACTTCAGCGTGCGCTATCTCGCGCCTTACCTCGAAGAGCTGGGGGACAATGCGCGCGCGCAGCAGCTGGACGTAGCCTGGGTGCTGGGTCTGGTGCGCCAGGAGAGCCGCTTCATTCCGGCGATCAAGTCCTCGGCCGGAGCGGCCGGCCTGATGCAGCTCATGCCGGCCACGGCCCGGTGGGTAGCCCGGCGCATGGGCATGCAGGACTATTCCTGGGCGCGGGTGACCGACACGGACATCAACGCGGCGCTGGGCACCTATTATCTGCGCCACGTGATGGACGAGCTGGACGACAGTCCGGTACTGGCGGCGGCGGCTTATAATGCAGGTCCCAGGCGGGCGGACAAATGGCGCGGCACCCGCCCGCTGGAAGGCGCGATTTATGCTGAAACCATACCGTTCAGAGAAACCCGCGACTACGTCAAGAAGGTGATGAACAACACCATGTATTACGCCGCGATGCTCGGAGGCCCGGTGCGCTCCCTCAAGGACCGGCTGGGCATCGTCGCGCCGCGTGGCGGCGCCGACGGCGTCATCGCACAGGGAGAGCCCTAGTGAAACTGGAACGCATAGCCGTCCTCGGCGGCAGCGGCTTCATCGGCCGCCACCTGGTGGGCATGCTCGCAGCGCAGGGCAAGCAGGTCGTGGTGAGCACGCGCCGGCGCGAGCGTGCCAAGCACCTGTTCATGCTGCCGACGGTGGAGGTGGTGGAGGCGGACGTGGACGACGCGTCCCAGCTTGCTGGCGTTTTGCGCGGCTGCGACGCCGTGATCAACCTGGTGGGAGTGCTGCAGAGCCGGCCAGGCGAGCCCTATGGCATCGATTTTCGCCGCGCGCATGCCGAGTTGCCGCGGGTGCTGGTGACCGCATGCGAGCAATTGCGCATCCCGCGCGTGCTGCATATGAGCGCGCTGAACGCCTCGAGCAAGGGCCCCAGCGCCTATCTGCGTTCCAAAGGCGACGGCGAGAACTGGATGTTTGCCGAAGGCAGGCGGCTCGCGACTACTGTGTTCCGCCCTTCGGTGGTGTTCGGCCCGGAAGACAGCTTCCTTAATACATTCGCGCTGCTGCAGCGTTTGCTGCCGGTGGTGCTGCTGGCCTGCCCCGAGGCAAAATTCCAGCCGGTCTATGTCGAGGACGTGGCGCGGGCCCTGGTGCAGGCGCTCCCCGAGCGCGAGAGTTTCGGCAAAAGCTACGATCTGTGCGGGCCGAAAGTGTATACGCTGCGCGAACTGGTCAGGTTCGCCGGCCGTGCGAGCGGCCATGCGCGGCCCGTCATCGGCCTCAGCCCCAAGTATTCCATGCTGCAGGCGTGGATCATGGAATGGCTGCCGGGCAAGCTCATGAGCCGCGACAATGTGCTGTCGATGTCGCTGCCCAGCACCAGCGCCGCGCCCTTTCCTTTCGGCATCAAGCCTGCCGCGCTGGAAGCGGTGGCGCCGCTGTACCTGCAGGGCAAATACCCGCGCTCGCGTTTCGGCCTGCTGCGCGGCTACGCCGGCAGAAAGACGCGCGCAGCGTGAAGCCGCTCAAGCTCGCGATCGCCAACAAAAACTACTCTTCCTGGTCGATGCGGCCCTGGGTGCTGCTGGCCCAGGCCGGCATCGCGTTCGAGGAAATTCAGCTCAAGTTCAGCGACGAGGGCAGGGTGCCCGGGGCGGAGGCCTACTCGCCCACACGCCAGGTGCCGGTACTGATCGTCGAAGACGAGCCGGTGTGGGATTCGCTCGCCATCTGCGAGGCCGTGGCCGAGCTGTTTCCGGACAAGCGCCTGTGGCCGGCCGAAGCGCGCGCGCGCCAGATCGCGCGTTCCATCTGCGCCGAAATGCACGCGGGCTTCCGCAATCTGCGCAGCGCCATGCCGATGAACATTCGCGCAGCGCTGCCGGGCAAAGGCATGAGCGCCGCGGTGCAGAAGGACATCGACCGCATCGCCGCCATCTGGGAATCCTGCCGCGCGCGCTACGGTCAGGGCGGGGAGCTGCTTTTCGGGCAGTTCACCATCGCCGATGCGTTCTACGCTCCGGTGGCGACGCGCTTTCTCACCTACGCCGTTGTGCTCCCGGGCGCAGGCGCACCGCGAAACCGAATTCGTGCGCGCCGACGAGCCCTATGCCTAAGCCTGTGCTGATCCGGTAACGGGTTTACGGTGAAGATCTACGCAGTCGGCGGCGCGGTCCGCGATGAACTTCTGGGGCTGCCGGTCAAGGACCGGGACTACGTGGTGGTCGGCGCCACGCCGCAGGACATGACCCGCCTCGGCTACCG
>DATKUQ010000270.1:0-9805 GCA_035530495.1 Burkholderiales bacterium | reverse complement strand
AGTCGCCCAGGCGCGCCCTGACCGCCGCGATCAGCCCGGCCTGGTCCAGCCCGACCTCGGCCAGCAGCAGGGCGGTATCGCCGTGATCGACAAAGCGGTCGGGCAGGCCCAGGTGCAGCAGCTGCGGCGTCAGGCCGGCGGCAGCCAGGCATTCGGCCACGGCGCTGCCGGCGCCGCCCATCAACGCGCCTTCCTCCACCGTGACTACCAATTCGTGTTCCCGCGCCAGTTGCTCGACCAGCGCCTGGTCCAGCGGCTTGACGAAGCGCATGTTGGCCACGGTGGCGTCGAGTTCCCCGGCAGCCGCGAGCGCGGGCGCAAGCATGCTGCCGAAAGCGAGGATCGCGATCCTGGCGCCCTGCCGGCGCACTTCGCCCTTGCCTATGGCCAGCGCCTGCATTTCCTTGCGGATCTCGACGCCCGGTCCGGTGCCGCGCGGATAGCGCACCGCCGCCGGCGTATCGAGCTGAAATGCGGTATAGAGCATCTGCCGGCATTCGTTTTCGTCGGCAGGTGCCATCACCGTAAGATTCGGAATGCAGCGCAGATAGGCGAGGTCGAACGCGCCGTTGTGCGTGGCGCCGTCGGCGCCGACCAGTCCGGCGCGGTCGAGTGCGAACACCACCGGCAGGTTCTGGATCGCCACGTCGTGTATCAGCTGATCGTAGGCGCGCTGCAAAAAGGTCGAGTAGATCGCAACCACCGGCTTGATGCCCTCGCAGGCGAGCCCCGCGGCAAAGGTCACCGCGTGCTGCTCGGCGATGCCGACGTCGAAATAGCGCTGGGGGTATTCCTGCGCGAAGCGCACCAGCCCCGAGCCTTCGCACATCGCCGGCGTGATGCCGACCAGGCGCTCGTCCAGCGCCGCCATGTCGCACAGCCAGTCGCCGAAAATCTGCGTATAGCTGGGCTTGCCTCCAGGCTTTGCGCCGACGATGCCGGCGTCTGGCTTGAACTTGGACACGCCGTGGTAGAGCACGGGATCGGCCTCGGCCAGCTTGTAGCCCTGACCCTTCCTGGTCACTACGTGCAGGAACTGCGGGCCTTTCAGCTCGCGGATGTTCTTCAGCGTCGGGACCAGCGAGTCCAGGTCGTGGCCGTCGATCGGGCCGATATAGTTGAAGCCGAATTCCTCGAACATGGTGGAAGGCACTACCATGCCCTTGGCGTGCTCCTCGACGCGCTTGGCGAGTTCCCACAGCGACGGCAGCTTGCCCAGCACCCGCTCGCTCGCCTTGCGCGCCGCGCCGTAGAAGCCGCCCGAGAGCAGCCGCGCCAAGTATTTGTTGAGCCCGCCAACCGGGCGCGAAATCGACATGTCGTTGTCGTTGAGCACGACCAGCACGTCCGTATCCATCACGCCCGCGTTGTTCATGGCTTCGAACGCCATGCCGGCTGACATCGCGCCGTCGCCGATGATCGCGACCGCGCGCCGGTTTTCCCCGCGCAGCCTGGCCGCCTGCGCCATGCCGAGCGCCGCCGAGATCGAAGTGCTGGAATGCGCCGTGCCGAAAGTGTCGTATTCGCTTTCCGTGCGCCGGGGAAAACCGGAGATACCGCCGTGCATGCGCAGCCTGGCCATGCCCTCGCGCCGGCCGGTGAGGATCTTGTGCGCATAGGTCTGGTGACCGACGTCCCACACCAGACGGTCGTTGGGCGTGTCGAACACATAGTGCAGCGCGATGGTCAGTTCCACCGTCCCCAGATTGGAGGACAGATGGCCGCCGGTCTGGCTCACCGATTCGATGATGTAGGCGCGCAACTCCTCCGCCAGCTGCGCCAGCTGGCGCCGTTCCAGCGCGCGCAACTCGGCCGGACTATTGATGGTTTTCAGCAGATCGTACATCGCTGGGTCGGACTCCTGAGTGCCCTGCGGTTCATGCGCGTGTTCGCTATTCACATTGGACTTCACAAAGGGATTTCGGTTCTAAAATTCACGCAGCACGATAAAATCGGCCAGCTCGCGCAGGCGCGTGGCCGCTGCGCCGAGCGGCTCCAGCGCCGCATGCGCCTCGACGCGCAATTCCTCGGCCAGCGCACGCGCACGCGCCAACCCCAGTATGCTGACATAAGTCGGCTTCGCCTGTGCGGCATCCTTGCCGGCTGTTTTTCCGAGCGTGGCGGTGCTGGCGGCGCAATCGAGCACGTCGTCCACCACCTGGAACGCCAGACCCACGGTCTTGGCGTAGTGCTCCAGACGTTCGAGTTCACCCGCGTCCGCTCCGCGCCCGCAGCGCGCGCCCAATACGATCGCAGCGCGGATCAACGCCCCGGTCTTGTGAATATGCATGAACTCGAGTTCGGGCAGGCTGAGCGCCTGGCCGACGCTGGCGAGGTCTACCGCCTGGCCGCCCGCCATGCCGCGCGAGCCGCTCGCCAGCGCCAGGATCCTGAGCATCTCGAGCTGTGCTGCGGGATCGTCTGCGACCACGTGTTCGGCCAGAAGCTGAAATGCGAGCGGTTGCAGCGCATCTCCTACCAGCAGCGCAGTGGCTTCGTCGAATTCGACGTGACAGGTAGGCCTGCCGCGACGCAGTGTGTCATTGTCCATGCACGGCAGGTCGTCGTGCACCAGCGAATAGGCGTGGATCATCTCGACCGCGGCCGCCACGACTTCGACCCGTGCCGGATCGGCTTGCGTCAACTCGCCCGCCGCGAAAGCAAGCAAAGGCCGTACGCGTTTCCCGGTGCCGAGCACGGCGTAGCGCATCGCCCGGTGCAAGCGCTCTGGCACAGTCGCGGAGGCCGGCAAGAAGCGCTGCAATGCCGCCTCCATGCGCAGCTGGACCGCCCCCATCCAGGCGACAAAATCAATCCTCTTGTTCGGCACCAGGGAAGGCTTGAAGAGTATTGGCTTCGAGTACCTGCACTTGCTGCTGGGCCTGCGCGAGCTTGGCCTGGCAATATTGCGCAAGTTCGAGCCCGCGCTTGTGCGCAGCAAGGGATTGCTCGAGGGAGAGTTGCCCGGACTCCATGCCGGCGACCAGCTTTTCCAACTCGGCCAGCGCGGCTTCGAAGCTGAGAGACTCGCCGGCGGCATCAGCTGGCTTGGGCGATTTGGGCATGATAGCGATAGAACCTTATAAAACGCGAAAATAGCTGAACTTCACCCTGCCAGTCAAATCGAAAACACGGTAAAATTCTTCGACATTGGCCTTTTGCCGGCCGACTTATGCCGGTTGACTTATTGTGTCACACACGGGTCAAGCGAGGTTAATTCATGTCCGATATTGCCAGCCCCCTGAAACTCAAACAAAGCAGCCCGCAGCTCCCCGTCTCCTGGTATTTCGACCAGCAGATGCTGGAGCTCGAGCAAAGGCTGCTGTTCGAGAACGGCCCGGGCTACGTCGGGCACGAACTGATGGTGCCCAATGCCGGCGACTATCACTCCCTCGAGTGGATGGACCACGCCAAGCTGCTGATTCGCAACGCGCACGGGGTCGAGCTCCTGTCCAACGTCTGCCGCCACCGCCAGGCGATCATGCTCGAAGGCCGCGGCAGCGCCCGCAACATCGTCTGTCCGCTGCATCGCTGGACCTATAACACGCGCGGCGAATTGCTCGGCGCGCCCCACTTTCCGGACAATCCCTGCCTCAACCTGGCCAAAACCCCGCTGCAGAACTGGAACGGCCTGCTGTTCGCAGGCAAGCGCAATATCGCGCAGGATCTGGGCAAGCTGCGCGAGCGCGCGGACCTGGATTTTTCAGGCTATATGCTGGACCACGTGCATATCCACGAGTGCAATTACAACTGGAAGACCTTTATCGAGGTCTATCTCGAGGATTATCACGTGGCGCCCTTCCATCCGGGTCTGGGCAATTTCGTCACTTGCGACGACCTCGAGTGGCAGTTCGGCCCGCGCCACTCGGTGCAGACCGTGGGCATCAACAAGCGCCTGTCCAAACCCGGCAGCACCGCCTACGCGCGCTGGCACCAGGCGGTGCTCGATTACTATCAGGGCGAGGTTCCGCCGCACGGGGCGATCTGGCTCACGCTTTATCCGAACATCATGGTCGAGTGGTATCCGCACGTGCTGGTGGTAAGCACCGTGCACCCGCGCGGGCCACAATCGACCACCAACGTGGTCGAGTTCTACTATCCCGAGGACGTGGTCTTGTTCGAGCGCGAATTCGTCGAGGCCGAGCAGGCGGCCTATTGGGAAACCGCGATCGAGGACGACGAAATCGCGCTGCGCATGGATCGCGGACGCAAAGCCCTGATGCAGCAGGGGGTGAGCCAGGCCGGCCCATATCAATCGCCGATGGAAGACGGCATGTTGCATTTCCACGAATACCTGCGGCGCGAACTGGGCAAGCCCGCCTGACGCTTGCGCGCGACAGGCTGACACAAACAAACGGGAGGAATGAGATCGATGGCGCACACCACGCTGGTCAGCACCGCCGTACTTGCAGCACACCTCGACGACCCCGCGTGGACGGTGTTCGACTGCCGCCATGACCTCGCCAAGCCGGACTCCGGCGCACAGGACTACGCGAAGGCGCATATCCCCGGAGCGCGCTTTGTGCATCTGGACCGTGATCTTGCCGCGCCCGCCACTGGCAGGAACGGCCGCCATCCCCTGCCCGATCCGCAGCTATTCATGCGCACGCTGGAGGCCGCGGGCGTGGACGCGAGCAAGCAGGTCGTCGCCTACGACGACAAAACGGGCGTGTATGCCGCGCGGCTATGGTGGATGCTGCGCTGGCTCGGACACGACAACGTTGCCGTGCTCGACGGCGGCTACGCCAAATGGACCAGGGAAGGGCATGCGGTGACCGATACCGTGCCTCAAGCAGCGCCGGCGCGCTTTGCCGGCAGTCCGCGCGCCGCGTCGGTCGACGCCGAAGACGTCCTGCAATCGCTGGGTCGGCCGGGCCGCATCCTGCTCGACGCGCGCTCGGCCGAGCGCTACCGCGGCGAGAACGAAACGCTGGACCCGGTGGGCGGGCGCATTCCCGGTTCAATCAACCGCTGGTTCCGGGAAAACCTCGATAGAAGCGGTTGCTTCAAGCCGGTGGCGGAGTTGCGCCAAGCCTACAGCGCACTGCTCGGCACGCTGCCGCCGGACGCAGTCGTGCATACCTGCGGCTCCGGCGTCTCCGCCTGCCACAATCTGCTCGCGATGGAGGTTGCCGGCCTCTCGGGGTCCAGGCTGTATCCGGGTTCCTGGAGCGAGTGGTGCAGCGAGCCCGGCCGACCGACCGATAAGGGCTGATTGTCAGAGCCTATGTCCGCCAGCCATCCGGAACAGCAGTACCTCGACCTGCTGCGCCATGTGATCGAACACGGCGCAAGAAAGAGCGACCGTACCGGCACCGGCACGCTGTCGGTGTTCGGCTGGCAGATGCGTTTCCCGCTGACGCCTTTCCCCTTGCTCACCACCAAGAAGCTGCATCTCAAATCCATCATCCACGAACTGCTGTGGTTCCTGCAGGGCGACACCAATGTGCGCTACCTGCAGCAACACGGCGTGAGCATCTGGGACGAGTGGGCCGACGCCGACGGGGATCTGGGCCCGGTCTACGGTTACCAGTGGCGCCACTGGAAAGCGCCCGACGGCCGCTCCATCGACCAGATCGCCCAGCTGATCGACGGCATAAAAAGGAATCCGGACTCGCGCCGCCACATCGTCAGCGCCTGGAACCCGGCCGATATCGACCGGATGAAACTGCCGCCCTGCCACGCGCTGTTCCAGATCTATGTGGCCGAAGGCAGGCTTTCCTGCCAGCTGTACCAGAGAAGCGCCGACCTGTTCCTCGGCGTACCGTTCAATATCGCGTCCTACGCCCTGCTTGCCTTGATGGTGGCGCAAGTTTGCGCGCTGGAGCCGGGCGAGTTTGTGCACACCCTCGGCGACGCGCACCTCTACTTGAATCACCTCGACCAGGCGCGCGAGCAGCTCGCGCGCGCGCCACGCGCCTTCCCGCTGATGCGGATCAACCCGGCGGTGAAAGACATCTTCGGCTTCAAGTACGAGGATTTCACCCTGGAAGCCTATGACCCGCACCCCGCCATCCGGGCCCCGATCGCGGTCTGAGGCGGCCGCGGCGCCGGCCCCGGTGGCGCCGCGGATCTGCCTCGTCGTCGCGATGGCGGCGAACCGCGTCATCGGCAGGAACAATGCCCTGCCCTGGCATCTGCCGGCGGACCTGAAGCGCTTCAAGGCGCTGACCATGGGCCACCCGGTCGTGATGGGCCGCAAGACGTACGAATCCATAGGCAAGCCGCTGCCAGGGCGGCGCAACCTGGTAGTCACGCGCAACCGCGCTTACAACGCCCCGGGCTGCGAGATCGCGCATTCCCTGGACGCGGCGATCGACGCCTGTCGCGGCGCCCAAGAAATTTTCATCATCGGCGGCGCCGAGCTGTACAACAAGTCCTTGCCGCGCGCGCACAGCCTGGAGTTCACTGAAATCCACGCCGATTTCGAAGGCGACGCCGTCTTCCCGCAGTACGCGCCGGACCAGTGGCGCGAAGCCGGACGCGAAATCCACGATAGCGAAGCCGGCGCCCCGTTCCGCTACGATTTCGTTCGCTACGAACGCCTGGCCTGAGCCGTCGACCGCCGGCGGCCACACCCGGGCAGCCGGCCAAATTCTTTTGGGTGCCTGGCGCCCATCGTGGTATAATCCCCTCGCAGGAATGTAAAGCAGTGGAATTGCTGGTCCGTCGTAGCCGCGTTCGCGGTACTCCTCAGGTCGTCGTATTCCTCCTTGAAGTTCTCGCATTCGGGCGCAAGCCTATTTTAATTTTTATCTAGGAATAGTAGACATGAGTACAGGTACCGTTAAATGGTTCAACGACGCCAAGGGTTTCGGCTTTATCACCCCGGACGGCGGCGGCAAGGATCTGTTCGCGCACTTCTCGGCGATCCAGGGCAACGGCTTCAAAAGCCTCCAGGAAAACCAGAAAGTGACGTTCGACATCACGGCCGGCCAGAAGGGCGACCAGGCTGTCAACATCAAGCCGGCCGAGTAATCATCCGGTCCGCTTGAAAGAGCCCGGGAAACCGGGCTTTTTTTTCGCCTGACGCGCGGCGCTAATGCGGCGCCGCCTGGCGCACGCAATCCACGTAATAGCGGGCGTCCTCGTCTTTCACCAGGCCGTGGATGTCGGTTTCGAATCCGGGGAACCTGTTGTTGAAGTCGCGCGCGAACTGCAGATAGCGCACGATGGTGGCATTGAAGCGCTCCCCCGGAATCAGAAGCGGAATTCCCGGCGGATAGGGTGTGACCAGAACGCTGGTGACGCGCCCTTGCAAGTGGTCGATCGCGACGCGGTCGATTTCATGGTGCGCCATCGCCGCGAAAGCGTCCGTTGGCTTCATCGCCGGCTGCATATCGGACAGGTACATCTCGGTGGTCACGCGCGCGACGTCGTGCGCCTTGTACATGCCGTGGATCTGCTCGCACAGGTCGCGCAGGCCAAGCTTTTCGTAGCGCAGATGCTTCTGGCAGAACTCGGGCAGCGCGCGCCACACCGGCTGGTTCTTGTCGTAATCGTCCTTGAACTGCTGCAGCGCGGTCACCAGCGTATTCCATCGTCCTTTGGTGATGCCGATGGTGAACATGATGAAAAACGAATACAGCCCGGTCTTCTCCACGATCACGCCGTGTTCGGCGAGGTACTTGGTGACGATGGCCGCGGGAATGCCGGTCTTGGCGAACTTGCCAGATACGTCCAGGCCCGGGGTGATCACCGTGGCCTTGATCGGATCGAGCATGTTAAAGCCCGGCGCCAGGTCGCCGAAGCCGTGCCATTTCTCGTTGGCCTTGAGCACCCAGTCCTCGCGCGAACCTATGCCTTCGGCAGCGATCTTTTCCGGGCCCCACACCTTGAACCACCAGTCCTTGCCCCACTCGGCGCCGACCTTGCGCATGGCGCGGCGGAAGTCGAGCGCCTCCAGGATCGACTCCTCCACCAGAGCCGTGCCGCCGGGCGGCTCCATCATCGCCGCGGCGACGTCGCAGGACGCGATGATCGCGTACTGCGGCGAGGTCGAGGTGTGCATCAGGTAGGCTTCGTTGAAGGCGTGGCGGTCGAGCTTCTGCGTCTGCGATTCCTGCACCAGTATCTGCGAGGCCTGCGAAATGCCGGCGAGCAACTTGTGCGTGGAGTGCGTGGCGAAAATGATCGAATCCTTGGTGCGCGGGCGGTCGCGGCCGATCGCGTGCATGTTCTTGTAGAAATCATGGAAGGTCGCGTGCGGCAGCCAAGCCTCGTCGAAGTGCAGCGTATCGATGGAGGAATTCAGCGTCTGCTTCAGCATCTCGACGTTGTAGACCACGCCGTCGTAGGTGCTCTGCGTGATCGTGAGTATGCGCGGCTTCTTGCGCGCAGCGGCACGCGCGAATGGGTTGGCCTCGATTTTCCTCTGGATATTCTCCGGGGTGAACTCCGCCAGCGGGATCGGACCGATGATGCCCAGATGATTGCGCGTCGGCGTGAGGAACACGGGGATCGCGCCGGTCATGGTGATCGCGTGCAGAATCGACACGTGGCAATTGCGGTCGACGACGACGATGTCGTCGGGTGCGACGTTGGCGTGCCAGACCATCTTGTTCGAGGTGGAAGTGCCGTTGGTGACGAAGAAGCAATGATCTGCGCCGAAGATGCGCGCCGCGTTCCGTTCCGAGGCGGCGACCGGCCCGGTGTGGTCGAGCAGCTGGCCGAGCTCGTCCACCGCGTTGCAGACGTCGGCGCGCAGCATGTTCTCGCCGAAGAACTGGTGGAACATCTGACCCACCGGGCTTTTCAGAAACGCCACCCCGCCCGAATGGCCCGGACAGTGCCAGGAATACGAACCGTCCTGCGCGTAATGCACCAGCGCGCGGAAAAACGGCGGCGATAGCCCGTCAAGGTAGGCGCGCGCTTCGCGGATGATGTGACGGGCGACGAACTCCGGCGTGTCCTCGAACATGTGAATGAAACCGTGCAGTTCGCGCAGGATGTCGTTCGGCACGTGGCGCGAAGTGCGGGTCTCACCGTAGAGATAAATCGGGATGTCGGCGTTGCGAAAGCGAATTTCGTCGATGAAGGTGCGCAGGTTCAGCACCGCCGGATCGAGCTCCGGACCGGTCGTGAACTCCTCGTCGTCGATCGACAGGATGAAGGCCGAGGCGCGGCTTTGCTGCTGCGCGAACTGCGACAGGTCGCCGTAGCTCGTCACCCCCAGCACCTCCATGTCCTCGTCTTCCATCGCCTTGGCGAGCGCGCGTATGCCCAGTCCGCTGGTGTTCTCGGAGCGGAAGTCTTCGTCGATGATGACGATGGGAAAGCGGAATTTCATTCGGTTCTCCGTAATTCGGAAAGTATCAGCGCCTGCGCCGCAGGCTCGGGGCTCAGTTGGACTTTGGTCGCGCTAATGCGGGCGGCAAAGATTGAAGCCGGGGTGACGGTATGAAGGGGGTTTCGGCCCGGATTCGAGCCTGGAAGAATTTCGCCGAAGCGCTGCGCCGCAGGCATCCGTCCGAATTTGCCGCAAGACGCCCAAAGGGACTTGTCCCTTGAACAGGACCGTGTTCTTGCGCACTCCGCGACGGACCGGCGTGCATCGGTACCTGTGTTTCCACTAGGACATCGGTGCGCGCAGGACGAAGCACTCGTCTGCGGTGCGGCGATCGGGACTGCTGATCATGCTTTTCACTGTGGCGCGAGAACCCAGGGTAATTTCGGCCGGATTATACGCTCGCAGGGGTCGAGCGCAATGCTTGATCGCAACGCCCGCGGCAGCAGTTGAATTGCCCCGGCGCAGTGGGGATCCACCCGGGCGCTTGCGTACCAATCCGCGGGTGGGCCAGCGCAG
>DATKUQ010000269.1:0-6910 GCA_035530495.1 Burkholderiales bacterium | reverse complement strand
GTGTTGACCCCGGTGACATTGATTTTCTCGCGCGACAGCACTTCCGAAATATCGCGCAGCAGGCCCTGGCGGTCGTGCGCCTGCACCACGATGTCGACCGAGAACACGCTATCGCTTTGCCGACCCCAGTCGGCTTCGATCATGCGTTCGGGTTGCAATTCGGCCAGGCGCTGCAGGTCGCGGCAGTTGCGCCGGTGTATCGACACGCCGCGACCGCGGGTGACGAAGCCGGCGATGGGGTCGGGCGGCGCGGGCCGGCAGCACTTGGCCAACTGCGTCAGCAGCTTGTCCATGCCGACCACGAGGATGCCGCCGTCCTTGGCGTCCGCCTTGCTCTTGCCGGTGATCACGGCTTGCGCCGGCTCCGCGGCGGGCGCGGCGCCCTGCAGCGCGGTCTGCAGCAGCTTGGTTCCGACTTCCTCGCGCCCGGCGGCCGCGAACAAGCCCTCGCTCTTGGCGTAGCCGAGCTGCTGCGCCAATTGGTCCAGATTGGCGCTGGTCATGCCCTTGCGCTGCAGTTCGCGCTCGACGACGGCGCGTCCCTGGGCGACGGTCTCCGCCAGCGCCTGGCTGTTGAACCACTGCCGCACCTTGCTGCGCGCGCGCGAACTGCGGATGTAACCCAGCACCGGATTCATCCAGTCGCGGCTCGGGCCTCCGGTCTTGGCGGCCACAATCTCCACCCGCTGGCCGTTGGCGAGCTTGTAGTTGAGCGGCACCATCGCGCCGTCGACCTTGGCGCCGCGGCAGTGGTGGCCCAGATCCGTATGCAGGTGGTAGGCGAAATCCACCGGCGTAGCTCCCTGCGGCAGATCCAGCACCCGTCCCTGCGGCGTGAGCACGTAGACCGTATCGTCCAGCGCGGTGCGCTTGAACTGTTCGACCCAGTCGGCCGAGTCGGCGACGTCATCGCGCCAGGCGAGCACCTGCCGCAGCCAGGCGATCTTTTCGTCGAACGGGTCCGGCCGCCCGGCCGCTTTGCCCGCGCCCGCCTCCTTGTAGCGCCAGTGCGCGGCCACCCCCAGCTCGGCATGGCGGTGCATCTCGTGGGTGCGGATCTGCACCTCCAGCGCGCGTCCGTCCGGACCGACCACCGCCGTGTGCAGCGAGCGGTAGTCGTTGCCCTTCGGGCGCGAAATGTAATCGTCGAACTCTTTCGGGATCGGCGTCCACAGATTGTGCACCACGCCCAGTGCGGTATAGCAGTCCTTCACCGAATCGACCAGCACGCGCAGCGCGCGCACGTCGTAGAGTTCGGAGAAGTCCAGGTTCTTGCCGCGCATCTTGTTGTAGATGCTGTAGATGTGCTTGGGCCGGCCCACCACTTCGGCGCGAATGCCGATAGCGCGCAATTCGGCCTCGAGCGCGGCCACCGCGTCGGCGATGAAGCGCTCGCGTTCGACGCGCTTCTCGTCCAGCATGGACGCGATTTTCTTGTACAGCCCGGGCTCGAGGTAACGGAACGCGTAGTCTTCGAGTTCCCACTTGAGTTGCCAAATGCCGAGGCGGTTGGCGAGCGGCGCGTAGATGTCCAGCGTCTCCTGCGCGTAGGGCCGGCGCAGCTCGTCGGATGCGCGCGCCATATAACGCAGCGTCTGCGTGCGGCTTGCGAGGCGCAGCAGCACCACGCGTATGTCCTCGACCATGGCGAGCAGCATTTTGCGCAGCACTTCGGCCTGCGAACTGTGCGCCGCGCCGTTTTCCTGCCCCGCCAGGCTGCGCGTCACCACGCGCAGCCGGTTGAGTTTGGCGATGCCGGCCACCAGTCCCGCGACTGCGGGTCCGAAATCGGCGGCGAGCTTTTCCTCGCTGTCGGCCAGATACTGCGGCGCCGCGAAAAGCATGCCTGCGATGCGCGTTTCCGCGTCCAGCCGCAGCGCCGCAAGCGAAGCGGCCAGGCCCAGCGCGTGTTCCAGCGCCGGCTCGCCCGTGCCGAGCCGTTTGTCGGCATACATGGAGTGCGCCAACGCGCCCGCGCGGCGCAGGCGCTCGGCGTCGGCTTCGGGCAAACCCGCGGCAATCGAGTCCAGCGCCGGTACGGCCAGATCGACTTGCACAGCCTGCGACACGGTACCCATGGCCAAATTATATAGCCCCCGCGCCGGGACCGGCCGTGAGCAAACGCAAATCGGCGATAATTGCCTTATGTCCGGATTCTTCAGGAACCTGCGTCGAAAGCGCGTACTGCGCCGCTTTGTGCTGAGCGAAGCGCTGTGGCAGCACGTGACCCGAAGCCTGCCGTTCCTGCGCGGGCTGACGCAGGAGGAATGCCAGCGCCTGAAGGATTACGCCGTGCTGTTTCTGGACGAAAAGGAGATGTACGGCGCGCGCGGTTTCGTCCCCAGCGATGCGGTGCGCCTTTCGATCGCCGTTCAGGCCTGCCTGCCGATCCTGTATCTCGGCCTGGACGCCTACCGCGACTGGGTGGGCATCGTCATCTATCCGGGCGAATTCAAGGTGCGGCGCGAGGAAATGGACGAGAGCGGCGTGGTGCACGAATATGAGGACGCGCTCTCCGGCGAAGCCTGGAGCGGCGGGCAAGTGATTCTTTCCTGGGAAGACATCAAGCTCGGCAACGCCGGCTACAACGTGGTCATCCATGAATTCGCGCACAAGCTGCACATGCGCCGCGGCGACATGGACGATTTTCCCCTACCGCAGGCGCACATGGATCGGGAGCAGTGGCTTTCGGCCTGGGATGCGGCCTACAACGAATTCTGCGTCCAGGTCGACCGCGGCATCGACACCTTGATCGACCCTTATGCGAGCCAGCAGCCGGCGGAATTCTTCGCCGTGCTGTCCGAGGCTTTCTTCACCCTGCCGCTGGCGGTGCGTTCGCTCTACCCCGAGCTGTACGCCCAGTTGGCGCTGTTCTACAAGCAGGATCCGGCTGCGCGGCTGCCGCGGCCATCGGACGATACTATTGGAGCAGATCCGCGTTAGTCTGATGCTTGCCCAGCAGGGCGATTTTCACCGGCTTCACCCGCCAGATCTCGTCGCAATACTCGCGGATGCTCCGGTCTGAAGAAAACATACCCATGCGCGCGACGTTGAGGATGGACATGCGCGTCCATTCCTCGGTCTTCCGATAGGTGGCGCTCACCCGGGCCTGGCAATCGACATACGAGCGGAAGTCCGCCAGAAGGCGATAGGCATCGCCGTGCAGGAGCGAGTCCACGATAGGACGGAACAGCTCGCGGTCGCCGCGCGAGAAATGGCCGTCGCGTATCAGATCGATCACTGCCCGCAGCTCGTCGTCGCCGCGGTAGATCGCGCTCGCGTCGTAGCCATTGCTCCAGCTGGCCTTCACCTCCTCTGCGCTCAGGCCGAACAGAAAGAAATTTTCCGCGCCGACCTGCTCGCGGATCTCCACGTTGGCGCCGTCCAGCGTGCCTATGGTGAGCGCCCCGTTCATCGAGAACTTCATGTTGCCCGTGCCGGAAGCTTCCTTGCCGGCAGTCGAGATCTGCTCCGACAGCTCCGCCGCCGGATAGACGCGCTGGCCGTTGGTGACGTTGTAATTGGGAAGGAACACCACTTTCAGGCGGTCGGCGACCGCCGGATCCTGGTTCACGACCTCGCCCACGGCGTTGATCAGCTTGATCATGAGCTTGGCGTAGCGGTAGCCGGGCGCGGCCTTGCCGCCGAAGATGAAGGTGCGCGGCTGGATCTGCGCATCGGGATCGGATTTGATGCGGTGGTACAGCGCCACGATGTGCAGCACGTTGAGATGCTGGCGTTTGTATTCGTGGATGCGCTTGACCTGAACGTCGAACAGGGAGTGCGGATCGATTGCGATGCCGGTCATGCGCCGCACGTAGGTGGCCAGATCCTCCTTGACCGCGCGCTTGATGAAACGCCATTCGCGGCGGAAGCCGGAGTCCCCGCTGTAGGCCTCGATCCGGCGCAGCTGCTCCAGGTCGCGCACCCAGCCGTCGCCGATCGCGCCGCAGAGGAAGCGCGTCAGGCGCGGGTTGGTCAGCGCGAGCCAGCGCCTGGGCGTCACGCCGTTGGTGACGTTGCGGAATTTGTCCGGCCACAAGGCGTGAAAATCCGCGAGGACATCCTGTTTCAGCAACTCGCTGTGCAGCGCGGCGACGCCGTTGATGGCATGGCTGCCCACGCTCGCGAGGTGCGCCATGCGCAGGTAGCGCTCGCCGGACTCGTCGACGATGGACAGGCGCGCCAGAAGTGCGTGGTCGTGGCCGAGTCGATTACGGACTTCGTCCAGAAAGTGCGCGTTGATCTCGAGCACGATCTCCATGTGCCGCGGTAGCACGCGCGAGATCAGCGCGAGCGGCCAGCGCTCGAGCGCCTCGGGCAGCAGGGTGTGGTTGGTGTAGCCGAAGCATTGCGTGGTGATCGACCAGGCGCGGTGCCACTCCATGCCGTGCTCGTCGACCAGCAGCCGCATCAGCTCCGCGATGGCGATGGCCGGATGGGTGTCGTTCAGCTGCACCGCGAACTTTTCGTGGAAGCGCTCCGGGGGGATCTTCTGGCCGCGCATGATGCGCAGCATGTCCTGCAGCGAGGCGGAGACGAAGAAATACTGCTGCTCCAGACGCAGTTCCTTGCCCTGGATTTGCTCGTCGTTCGGGTACAGCACCTTGCTGATGTTCTCCGACACGATCTTTTGCTGCACGGCGCCGTAATAATCGCCACGGTTGAACACGCTCACATCGAAGGATTCCGGCGCCTCCGCACGCCACAGCCGCAGCGTATTGGCGGTGTTGTTGCGGTAGCCGAGGACAGGCGTGTCGTAGGGAATGCCTTTCACCGTTCGGCCGGGCACCCAGCGTACACGGGCGCGGCCATGCTGGTCGGTGTAGCGCTCCGTATGTCCCCCGAGTTTCACTTCCACCGCCCACTCCGGTCGCGGCAATTCCCAGGGGTTGCCGTTGCGCAGCCATTTGTCGGTCTGCTCGACCTGCCAGCCGTCGACGATGGACTGCGCGAAAATGCCGAACTCATAGCGGATGCCGTAACCGAGCGAAGGTATTTCCAGCGTCGCCATGGAGTCCAGGTAGCAGGCCGCGAGCCTTCCTAAGCCGCCGTTGCCCAGCCCCGGTTCCTCTTCCTGGCCCACCAGCTCCTCGAAGGAGAGGCCCAGGTCGCGGATCGCTTCGCGCACCGGCTGCTCGATGCCGAGATTGATCAGGTTGTTGACCAGGTGCGGGCCGAGCAGGAACTCGGCGGAGAAATAGGCGACGGTGCGCGAACCCTGGCGCGTGTAAGCGGACGCGGTGCTGATCCAGCGGCGCAGCAGCCGGTCGCGCACGGTATAGGCGAGCGCCATGTAGTAGTCGTGCTTGCTTGCCAGCGCCGGGAATTTTCCCTGCACGTAGTACAGATTGTCGAGAAAGGCCCGCTTCAATGCTTCCTTGCCGAGACCGGTGCGGTCGTCCTCGATCTCGCTCGGGTTCGCGGGGAATATGGTCTGGGCGCTCATACAAATTCTATCCTCTCCCTCGGCACGCTAGGTCCGATGTCCGACTCCAAAAAAATAACGCAATGGCCGATCTGCCGGCGGCAGGCCGATCTGCCGGCGGCAGCATTGTAGAAGAAATCGAGCCTAAAGCAGCGCGGAATTTAGCAGATTATCGACACCAAAGCTCAGCGAGCTGTGGATGTCGGTGATCGCGGCCACCGGGCCGCCGCGCGCGTTCGGCTGAAGCCGAATCGGCGCGCCGGCCGGGCAGCGCCCGGGCATTTTTGTGAGACACTACGCCAGCCGTCGGCCGCTCGGCGCCTGCCGCGACGGCAGGGCGCTTTCTTGCCGGAGCGCCCGCGGCGACAACCATTCCCTGCAACAGGAAGCCATCGATGCAATACCTCCCCGAATTATTCGAAAACAACCAGGCCTGGGTGAAACAGGTGACCGCCCAGGATCCCGATTTCTTTCGCCGCCTGGCGACGCTTCAGTCCCCGAAGTACCTCTGGATCGGCTGCTCCGACAGTCGGGTGCCGGCCAACGAGATTACCGGCCTGCAGCCGGGCGAAGTGTTCGTGCATCGCAATGTCGCGAACGCCGTCGTCCACACCGACCTGAACTGCCTCTCGGTGATGCAATTCGCCGTCGACGTGCTCGAAGTCGGCCACATTATCGTTTGCGGTCACTATGGCTGCGGCGGCGTCAAAGCGGCGCTGACCGGGGAACAGCTCGGCCTGATCGACAACTGGCTGCGCCACGTCCAGGACGTGCGCGACAAGCATGCCCAGCTGCTCCCGCCGGCGATGGAGCCGGCGGCCCGGTGGGCGCGGCTGTGCGAGCTGAACGTCATCGAGCAGGTCAGGCACGTCGCCCAGACCAACATCGTGCGCGACGCCTGGACGCGCGGACAGGCGTTGATTCTTCACGGCTGGATCTACGGCCTGAGCGACGGAAGGCTGCGCGACCTCGGCGTCTCGATGGAGCGCGAGGGCGACGTGGAATCCGCGTGCGCGAGCGGCCTGGAGCGACTGCGCTGAGCGTCCGCCCGCAACGATTGCGAGCGCTTCTAAACACTGCGTCGCAGGCATTGCCGCAAAATCAGCGCCCCTAAGCTCGGCTAGCGACGACAAATCTGCAGCCGCTGTTGTTTCAGCCGCCGAGCAGAAAATCGCGCACGATCGCGACCTGGTCGGCGTGCATCAGCGTGGGCGCGTGGCCGACGTCCGCGATCTCCACGGTTTTCGCGCGCGGCCCGCGCGCGGCCATTTCCTGCAGGGTCTCGCGCCTGAGCAGGTCGGACTGGGCGCCGCGGATTGCCAGCGTCGGGCATTGGATCGCGTCATAGCAGGGCCACAGCTCGATGTCCTTGTCCACCTTGGCCGCCCTGAAAGGCGCCGCGATCGCCGGGTCGTAATGCAGGCGGTAGCTGCCGTCCGCCTGCCTGCGCATTACGTGCTCGGTGAGCGTGGACCATTCCGT
>DATKUQ010000268.1:0-4789 GCA_035530495.1 Burkholderiales bacterium | reverse complement strand
CTGCGCCAACCGCCGCTGTGACGGTGTCGGCGCGGCTGCGCCCGACTGGCGACCCGCGAGAGCTGGTTATTCGCGGCCGGACCTAGGGGAACGCGACGGGAGGCGTCGACTCGCTGCGTTGCAGCCTCTTAGGCGTGCCCCGACCGCGGGCGGCTTCTCAACTGCCAGCGAAAGCCGAACCCGAGCAGGACCAGGCCAAGCGCGGACGCCAAGAACAGCGGCACCGTACCCACGGCGTCGACTACTTTTCCGGCTAGCCAGACGCCGGTCGATTGTCCGGTGAACAGACACAGCGCGAACAGCGACACCGCCGCGCCGCGCGCAGCGGGGGCCATTTGCGTGGCGTTGACCTGCAGCGTGTTGTGCAACATGTAAAGACCGATGCCGATCAACAGTATGCCGGGTACGCTGGCCCACGCTGCCCACGCCAGCGCGAGCCAGAGATAGCCGGCGGCGAGCGCCAGACCGCCTCCGGCCGCCAGGCCGCCTTCACCCAGGCCAGCGACAAAGCGTTTCGCGCCGAGCGCGTACACCACGCCGCCCACGGCGTAGGCGCCGACCATCGCGCCGGCGAGCGCGGGGCCGATGGAAAAGCGCTGCTGCAGATGCACCGGAATGAACGCGAGCGAGCCGAACATCACTGCGCCCTCCAGGAACACGGTGCCGACCACGATGCGCACCCAGCGCTGCGAAAGCAGGCCGGCCATGCGCGCCACGCCTGCGCGTATGCTGACCGTGGCATCGCCGGTTGCGTGGCGGGTAACCGGATTGCTGCGCAGTTCGAGCGCCAGCAGAGCGCCGACGATAAGGTAGAGCACGGCGAGCACGACGAAAATTGCGCGCCAACCGAAGTGTTCCGCGAGCACGCCGGCGAGCGACTGGCCGACCCCCGTGCCGGTAATCTGGCCAAGCGCGAAACGCGCAATCGTCGCCTGGCGCTGCTCGTAGGCGACGACGTCGCCGATCCAGGCCATCGACAGCGGAATCAGCGCTCCTACCGTCGCGCCCGCCGCGAAGCGCGCAATGACGAGCACATGCAGCGAGGGCGCCAGCGCACACGCAATGGTGCCGAACGCGGAAGCGAGCGTGGCGACGCAAACCGTGAGGTACTTGCCGTAGCGGTCGCCCATCGGCCCGTAGACCGCCTGCAACAGTCCGTAGGAAACCGCAAAAGCGGTCACCACCGAAGCGGCGCCGCCGGTCGTCACCGAGAATTCCGCGGCGAGCTGGGGCAGCAGCGTGTCGGTTGCGCGCAAACTTGCCGCGCTCGCGAATGCCGCGAGCGACAGCAGAAATACCGCCCGGTTGGTCATGAGAACCGCGATTATCCCGGAAAAGCGCACCGCCCGGGGCAACGGCCGCGTTGCGCCGATGCCGGCCCAAGGCATAGGCACGCTGTCCGCGTATGGCTTGCACAAATGCCCGTGGCCCAATATATTGAGCCCTCGACGCGCGAGCGCAAGTAAAAACCAGGCAGAGGAGAATTGAAATGGATTCACGCTGGATAGACATCAAGGCGCAGGACGGCGGCAGTTTCAAGGGCTATCTGTCGCTGCCGCCCCAGGCGAAAAAGAAGGAGAAGGGCCCTGGTATCGTCCTGATACAGGAGATTTTCGGCGTCAACTCGCACATACGCGGCGTGGCAGACCAATACGCGAGCGACGGCTACACCGTGCTCGCCCCCGACATGTTCTGGCGTGTGCAGCCGATGGTCGATATCGGCTACGGGCAGGAGGACAGGGATAAGGGCATCGGCTACATGCAGAAAATGGATTTCGCCGCGGCGGTGAAAGATCTCGGCGCCACGTTAGCGGCGCTGCGCGCCCTGCCAGAATGCAGCGGCAAGGTCGCCTCGGTCGGTTATTGCATGGGCGGGATGCTGTCCTACCTTTGCGCGGCCAACGCAGGGGTGGACGCGGCAGTGTGCTATTACCCCGGCGGCGTCCACACCAAGCTGGAGGAGGCGGCAAAAATCAAATGCCCGCTGCTGTTCCACTTTGGCGGCAACGACGCGCACATACCGGCCGCGGCGGTCGAGGCGGTGAAACAGACCTTCGCCGGGCGCGAGGGCGTGCGCATCGACGTCTATCCCGGGGCGGAGCACGGTTTCAATTGCTGGGACCGCCCCTCTTATAACCAGCAGAGTTCCGCGCTCGCGCACGGGCGTACCTTGTCTTTCCTCGCGACGAGCATAAGCTGAGCGCCGCGGCATGAGCGATAGCACTTATCTCGACTGGCCGTTTTTCGATACGCCGCAGCGACGGCTTGCAGCCGACCTCGACGCCTGGGCGGTCGAGAATCTCGCGCATCTGGATCATGGTGACGTGGACGCGCTGTGCCGCGATCTGGTCGCGCGGCTCGGCCGCGGCGGTTGGCTCAGACACTGCGTGCCCGCAGCCTACGGCGGCGCTGCCGAAGCGATAGATTCGCGTTCGCTGTGTATCGCGCGCGAGACGCTGGCGCGCCACGAGGGGCTGGCCGATTTCGCGTTCGCCATGCAGGGGCTGGGCTCGGGCGCCATTTCCATCGCCGGCAGCGAGGAACTGAAGCGGCGCTACCTGCCGCGCGTGGCCCGCGGCGAGGCCATCGCCGCCTTTGCCTTGTCCGAACCCGATGCCGGTTCCGACGTGGGCGCGATGACCACCAGCGCGCGCCGTGAAGGCGAACACTACGTGCTCGACGGCGAGAAGACCTGGATTTCCAACGGCGGCATCGCCGATTTCTACTGCGTCTTCGCACGTACCGGAGAGGCCGCAGGAGCGCGCGGCATCAGCGCTTTCGTCGTCGATGCGGCGACGCCCGGCCTCGAGGTCGCCGCGCGCATCGAGCTGATCGCGCCGCATCCGCTGGCGAGCCTGCGCTTTCGCGGCTGCCGCGTGAGCGCGTCCCAGCGCCTGGGCGAATCCGGCCAGGGATTCAAGGTGGCGATGCAGACGCTGGATATTTTTCGCGCGTCGGTTGCCGCCGCGGCACTCGGATTCGCGCGGCGCGCACTGGACGAAGCGCTCGCGCGCGCCAAGGAGCGCAAGATGTTCGGCCAGACGCTGGCGGACTTTCAGCTCACGCAGGCGGCGATCGCCGACATGGCCACGGCCATCGACAGCGCCGCGCTGCTCACTTATCGCGCCGCCTGGCTGCGCGACGTCCAAGGTGCGCGCACCACGCGCGAGGCGGCGATGGCCAAGATGGTGGCGACCGAATCGGCGCAGCAGGTCATCGACCGCGCGCTGCAGATGTTCGGCGGTCTCGGCGTGGTGAGCGGCTACCCGGTGGAAAAGCTTTACCGCGAGATTCGCGCGCTGCGCATTTACGAAGGCGCAACCGAAGTGCAGAAGCTGATCATCGCGCGCGAGACTTTGAAGGCTTAGATCCATTGCAGAATGAGCCGTCATTCCGAGGCCCTCGGAATGACGGAATCGCGATTATCAGCGATGCTGCTTGAGGCAGACCTGTACCGCGGGCGCCGGCAAGGGCGGTCGCGGCGGTTCCTTCACCGGATCTGCCGGTGCCGGATCATGACCTGGTTGCCGGCGCCGAAAGCCGCGCCGAGGCGTTCGGCGAAATACACCGAACGGTGCTGTCCGCCGGTGCAGCCTATGGCTACGGTGAGATAGCTGCGGTTTTCGCGCTGGAAAGCGGGCAGCCAGGTGGCGATGAAGGCGTGGATGTCGCGGTACATGTTCTGCGTCGCTTCGTCCTTGTCCAGAAACTCGGCAACCGCGGCGTCCAGGCCGGTGAGCTCGCGCAATGCGGGCTCGTAATGGGGATTGGGCAGACAGCGCACGTCGAACACGAAATCCGCGTCCAGCGGGACGCCCTGCTTGAAGCCGAAGGATTCGAACAGCAGCGTCAGGCGCGAGCGGTCGATTTGGACCAGGTTCTTGATCCAGCTGCGCAGGGTGTTGGGCGAGAGTTCGCTGGTATCGACGTGATGCCCGAATTCGCCGATGTTGCCCAGCAGTTCGCGCTCGCGCGCGATGCTCTCGGCCACGGTCAGCTCGCCCTGGCTCAGGGGATGGCGCCGCCGCGTCTCGGAGAAGCGCTTGATCAGCGTCTCGTCCTTGGCCTCCAGGAACAACAGCCGTACGTCCACGCCCTTTTGCCTGAGCGCCGCTATCGTTTGCGGCAGCTCGCGCACCGAGGCGCCGCTGCGCGCATCCATGCTCAGCGCGACACGTTCGTGGCCGGAGCCGGCGAGCGAATCGAGCAGCGGCATCACCAAGGCTACCGGGAGATTGTCCACGCAGTAATAGCCGCTGTCTTCCAGCACGTTGAGCGCGACGCTCTTGCCCGAGCCCGAAAGACCGCTGATCAAGACCAGTTGCATGACGGCAGGATAGCACCCGCCTGCGGAAAATAAAAAGGGCGCAAGCGATGCTTGCGCCCGGTTGCCGGAAGGCTAAAGAACCGTTAGTGCTTCTTAAGGCATCCGCTCATGAACTTCTTGCGCTCCGCGCCTTTGAGCTTTTTCTCCTTGGCTTCCTTGTTGCAGGCGCGCATTCTGCTTTGCTGTGGGGTTAATTTCTTTGCCGCCGCGGGTGCTGCCGGTTTTTCCATCGGCTTCTTTTCCTGCGCTTGCGCCACGGATACGCAAAACAAGCCTGCTGCCAATGCTGCGATCAATTTGCTCATGTTTTCTCCCTTGTCTTGGTTATTGACGATCAACAAACCACAAACAACGAACCACGAACAACGAACCACGAACCACAAACAACGAACCACGAACAACGAACAACGAACCACGAACAACGCCTCAATTAGCCTCGCGTTTCAGCTCCCCCTGCTGCCT
>DATKUQ010000267.1:0-5125 GCA_035530495.1 Burkholderiales bacterium | reverse complement strand
CCGCTTGACCACCGCGTAGCACTCGCAGGCGCACGCCTCGAGCTTCGCGCGGTCGTGTACCATGATGTGGCCGCGGCGGCATTGGAGGATCTCCAGTGCCTGCAGCCTGCCCACAGCCTCGCTGACGCTTTCGCGGCGCACGCCCAGCATGGTGGCGACCAGGTCGTGCGTTATCGCGAGCTCGTCTGAGGGCATGCGGTCGAGGCTCAATAACAACCAGCGGCAAAGCTGCTGTTCGACCGCGTGGTGACGGTTGCAGACGGCGGTCTGCGCCGTCTGCGCGATCAGCGCGTGTATGTAGCGCAGCAGCAGGTGCTGCGTCTGTCCGTCACGCTCGAACAGCTTCTTCAGCACGGATGCGCTGAGGCGATACGCGTAGCCGGCGCCCGCCACCACGGCGCGGCTTGTCGCGGTCTCGCTGCCCAAGATAAGCGGGGTGCCGACCATGCCCTCGTTGCCCGTCAGGGCGATCTCCGTCATGGCCCCGGTTTCGAGCACATAGACGATGGCTACTATGCCGCTTGTCGGAAAGTACACGTAGCGTTGTGGGACGCCAGGCTCGCGCAGCGCGAGTCCCCGCGGCAGCAATACACCTTCCAGCCCCGCCAGTATTTCCCGATAGCCCTGTTCGGGCAGGGAGGCGAGCAAACGATTCTGTTTCGGATCCGGCCGATCAGCCAGCGGCCCCTGAGCGCGCAGGGGGCTCGCCGAAGTGCCGACGTGCTTGGGAAACGGCTTGGTCCAATTTCTCAATTCGTCGTACATAGGACCTCCTGACCGAACGATTTGCGATCGTCTTGCTTGCTCGACACGGGCGTTCACCCTCGGGTTCGCTTGCTCATGACGGACGCCAGCCGTCGCGCACAAAACCAGCCTATCGAGGCCGGAGCGCTCACGCTTGACATTTGTCACGCGCATTGCATTTCCCGGGTGTTATGACAACGATCAAATCCCTGCATGGGGTAGTTGCAAATAATGAAAAGCGCGATCGTGATTCCCGGGTTGAACCAGGCGCTCGACCTGCGTGCGGCTTCGGTGACGTGAGCTTGGTGCAGGCCTGCCGCAAATCCATCCTCCCCGCACTGCGCCGCGGCCCTATGTGCGATGCCGCACAGACTATCCAGGGTGCTTCGGCCTAACTTATGCCCGTATAGCTTCCGAGCAAGCATGCTCGACCGCAACGCCTGAATCCGCGGGCATGAACCAGGAGAAAGCCGTAATGAACCGAATGTTGCAGCATCTGATGTTTGGCGTCATGGCCTGCGCGGCGAGCACGGCGATGGCAGGCGTTACGTTCTTCGAAGCCGACAATTTCGGCGGCCGCCAGATTACGACGGATCGGCCGGTAGCGAATTTGGCTGCCATCGGCGTCAACGACCGCGCGCGATCGGCGATCGTGGAAGGAGGGCCGTGGGAAGTGTGCGCCGACGTCAATTTCGGCGGAGGCTGCACGGTCCTGGCCCCGGGCCGCTATCCTAGCCTTGGCGGATGGTCGAATCGGATCAGTTCTGCGCGGTCGATGTCGGAGCGGGTAGCGGCGCCGCAGCCGTCCGCCGCTGCGGTCGGTACGCCCAGGATCGAGGGTTTCGACGTCGAGCCGGCACGGCGTTTGACTGCCGGTAACACGCTGGCATTTACGCTCTACGGGACCCCCGGCGGGGCGGCGAGCGTGCGCATCGGCACGGAGCCGACGCGGATTTTGCTCGATGAAGTCGAGCCCGGCGTGTACGAAAGAACCTATACCATCAAGAACAGGGATCGGATCGCCGCAGACACCGCAGCCACGGCCAATCTGCGCCTGGGCAACAAAATTGCCGCGGCAATCCTGGATGAGTCCCTGCTGGCCGGTGCGCCGTCCCCCGCGGAACGGGCCGCCGCCGCGGCGACGATTCCCAGGATCGACCGTTTCGAGGCGGACGCGCCGGCGCGCCTGCTGCCGGGCGAGCAGCTTTTCTTTATCGTGCATGGAACACCCGCAGGCAAGGCGCGCGTCCACATCGTCGGGGTAAAGGGGAAATTGCTTCTGGAAGAAGCGCAAAACGGCGTCTACGAGGGCACATACACCATCAAGGATCGTGACCGCATCGCGTCCGACGCCAAGGTCACGGCCACGCTGAAACTGGGCAGGCACCGTGTCAGCGCGATCCTCGACCGGCCTCTGTTGGGAGCGACGACGTCCAATCGGTCCGAGCGGCGCGCGGCGAGACACTGCGCCAACTGCGGCGTGGTCGAGGCGATCAACGTGGTCGAGGTCAAGGGCGAGGGCAGCTATGTCGGCAAGATCGCGGGCGGCGTGCTCGGCGGGCTGCTGGGCAGCCAGGTAGGCCAGGGCCGAGGCACCACCGCTGCGGAGATCGCCGGGGTGGTGGGGGGCGCAGTGGCCGGCAATGAGATCGAAAAGCATGTGAAGAAAACCACGCAATACGAAGTCGTCACCCGTTTGCGCGGCGGCGGCACGCAGACGTCGACATACGCGAGCGAACCCCCGTTCAGGGTGGGCGACAGGGTCAGGGTGGAAAACGGGGCCCTGGTAGCGGATAGGTAGACGGGATGATTTACCTGGCGGCAAGCGGCCGGGATGTCCCGGCCCGGCCGATTCGCACAAGTGGAAGGAGATGACATGAACCGCGATCGTATCGAAGGCAAGTGGAAGCAGCTCAAAGGAAAAGCCAGGGAGCAATGGGGCAAGCTGACAGGCGACCGATTCGGCGTGATCGCGGGCAAGCGTGGCCAGCTTGCCGGCAGGATCCAGCGACAATACGGGATTTCGAAGGACATCGCCGAGCGTCAGCTCGACGAGTTCAAGGCACGTCACCGCGACTGGAAATCCGTCTAGGATTCCGCGCCGGGCTTAATTGTCCCAGGCCTGCCCCGGTGCGGACAGCCCGCGGGGATCGAGTCTCGCCAGAGGAGACTTATGTGTTCAAACGATCGGCGCCCCTGCTTGCCGGAGCGCCGCCCGTCGCTGCGGCGGCAGCCGCAGCCGGCGAAAATCTGTCGACATTCGCCGCACAGACGCCGCAGTCAGCGGCTAGCGGCCGCCGCTCATTCTGCCGCCGCGCGGCCCGAGGAAAAACCACAGGATCAGCCCCAGGATCGGCAGCAAGACCACCAGCACGATCCAGAGCGCCTTCTTTTCATTCGAAGCGGCGCTCTGCAAAATGCTGATGACCGCCCACACGTCTGCGGCGAGAATCAGCAGGCCCAATAATCCGTTGAATTGCATGTTCATCTGTATCTCCGTTTGTGGCTGCGCCCGCGTAGTCGGTTTTAACGCCCGAGAGCGGCGGATCGCGCAGCTACCTGCGCTGGCACGGCCTGGTTTGCGTTGTGCACGCTCGTGTGCTCATCAACGTCATGGTAGGAGGCGAAGACTTTGCGGATCGCCTTGGTTTCCGGCAGCACATAAACGATGCCGTTGGTTCCGGTAAAAGTCGGGCTCACCACTTTGTCGTAAAACCTGATCGGAACATTGATGCAGCCATAGGAAATGCGGTTGTCCGCCACCGTCGGCGTGGCGAGCCGATACGGGCGTCGCTCCTTGGGGTTGGTGTTGATCACCCGATGCATGGATATGGCATCGTGGTAGTCCACCCAGAGAATTTCCTCTCCGCCCGATCTGTGGCCGAGTGAGGCGACAAAACGGCCCGCCGGCGTGGTGCGCTCCCAGGGGCGCATGGCGGAAAGTTTGAGCTCGCCAATGCCGGGGACGGAGTCATCGCCGCGCGCCAGGCCGAGCAGCGCAGGGGCCGCGCCGCGCAGCCGGCCGTCGGCATTGAAGACATAGACTTTGGCGCCGACCTTGTCGACGATCGCGAACGGCAGGCTGCTATTGTCGCCCGAATCGACGACCCAATCCGCGAAATGCCGGGCGTCCGGGGAGGCGGGCTCGCCTTCGAAGTCCGCGCGTTTGGCGCGATGCGCCGGCACGGCTTGGGTTTCAACAACGGCGGGGACTGCTGTGCCTGCCTGCGCGTCCAAGGCGCGGTTCGGGTCGGACAATTGCCCAGCCGTGTCCGCGACAGCAGCCTGGTGGGCGGCAAAGCTGGCGGCGAGCAGGGCGAGGCAAATGCCTTTGCCCAGGTTCGCCCCAATCGCGCCGGCACTCCCTTTGCGCTTTGCTTCCCGCGTCGCCGCCCGAAGGCGCGGTCCGGTTCCATTGTTATTCGTTGTCATGTGAATGTCCGGAGTGCAGGATATGGGGTCTGCCGATCACGTGTCGGTGCGAGCGCTGTCCCAAGATCGTGAGTTGAACGGCCATGCGTGCTCAGGTTTCGCCCATCCCGGGCAAGCGCCAGCCATTCCGGCCCACCTGCTTAATGCAAGCCTACGCATCGCGGTGCGTGCGGTCTGTGCGCTGGCGCACCGATCGGCTGGCTCGCAGTAGCGGTCCCACGGGTCGGTCGCGCGCATATCGGTTCCATGTGCGAAAATGGCGCCCTTGCAGCGGTGGTTTTTCGATTGACGCCGCCTGAGCCCGCAACCGAATCCACGCTCGATCTTTTCCCGCCCAGACATGGCACATGGACATCATTCCGCTGCCGCATCCGTAGACGCGGCGCCGCGCGCCCCGGGCGCGCCGCGCAACGAGTGGCGCGCGGTCGGCATGTTGCTGCCCTACCTGGCGGAATACAAATGGCGCGTGCTGATCGCGCTGGTGTTCCTCGCCTCGGCCAAGGTCGCCAACGTCGGCGTGCCGCTGGTATTGAAATCCGTCGTCGATGCGCTCTCGCCGGCGCAGCAGGTGCTGGCGCTGCCGCTGGCGCTGCTCGTCGCCTACGGCGCGCTGCGCCTGTCGACGGTGCTGTTCGCCGAGCTGCGCGACGTGGTGTTCGTGCGCGTCACGCAGCGCGCCATCCGCCGCGTCGCGCTCACCGTGTTCCGCCATCTGCACAGCCTGAGCCTGCGCTTCCATCTGGATCGGCAGACGGGCGGTGTGTCGCGCGACATCGAGCGCGGTACGCGCGGCATTTCCACGCTGCTTTCCTACATGCTGTTTTCCATCATTCCGGTGATCCTGGAATTCAGCCTGGTGGCGGTGGTGCTGCTGACCAAGTTCGACTGGCGCTTCGCCGCCATCACTTTCGCCGCGGTCGCGATCTACATGGTTTTCACCGTCAGCGTA
>DATKUQ010000266.1:0-3605 GCA_035530495.1 Burkholderiales bacterium | reverse complement strand
ATTCGAAGCGGCGATTATCGCCTAAGCACGGGCAAGCAGCAGCCCTTTCAAGTAGTCCCCCTCGGGAAACGACAGCAGCACCGGATGGTCGGCCGCGGCAGCAAAGCGGCCTACGATGGATGCGTCCACGCCGGTATCGAGCGCCGCGCCGGCGAGAATCTTCTGGAACAGTTCGGCGGAAACGCCGCCGGAACAGGAGAAGGTGGCGAGAAGGCCTCCCGCGCGCAGCAGTTTCAGCGCAAGCAGGTTGATGTCCTTGTAACCGCGCGCGGCCTTTTCCGCGAACGCCGCCGTAGGCGCAAATTTGGGCGGGTCGAGCACGACCATGTCGAAGCTGCGGCCTTGGTCACGCAGCACGCGCAAATGCTTGAACACGTCGGCCTCGCACCATTGCGCGCGCGCGGCGTCCAGATCGTTGCGGCGCAGGTTGTCCTGCGCCAGCGCCAGCGCGTCTGCCGAACTGTCCACCGAGAGCACCGATTGCGCTCCGCCGGCAAGCGCATTGAGGCTGAAGCCGCCGCTGTAGCAAAAACAATTGAGCACATCGCGCCCCCTGCTAAGCTCGCCGACGCGTTTGCGGTTGTCGCGCTGGTCGAGATAGAAGCCGGTTTTGTGCCCCGCGGCCACGTCCACGCCATAGGTCAGGCCATGCTCGCGCATCTGCACACCGGCGCCGGGCAAGGCGCCGAGGAGCACGCCGCTGCGCGCGGGCAGGCCTTCGAGCGCGCGCACATCTGCATCCGAACGCTCGTATACGCAGGCGCAAGCGGTCAGGTCGCGCAGCGCTTCGGCGAGTTCGCTGCGCCAGCGCTCTGCGCCCGCGGAGAGCAGCTGCAGCACGACCACGTCGCCGTAGCGATCCACGATGACGCCGGGTAGGCCATCGGACTCGCCGTGCGCGAGGCGCAAGGCGTCGCTGTCCTGCGCCCGCAATATCCGCCCGCGCGCCGCCACGGCCCGGCGCAGGTGTGCGCGCAGCAAATCGCCGTCGATGCGCTCCTGTTCGCTCCAGCTCCACACCCGTGCGCGGATCTGCGACGCCGGACTATAGGCGGCCCAGGCAAGGAATTCGCCGCCGGCCGCGCGCACCGCCACGCTGTCGCCCATGTCCGGCTCGCCCTGCACGCGCGCCACCGCGCCCGAGAATATCCAGGGATGGCGACGCAGGAGGGACTTCTCGCGTCCCGGCTTGAGGATCAGTTGCTTCATGGCGCGGCATGATAAGCCGTTTTTCAAAACAAAAGGTGCAAGCTCGAAGAGTTGTCAGTCCAGGCGACGCGAGGAATCTGTTTTTGTGCGATCAAAAACCAGATTCCTCGGCCGTCGCCAAAGGAAACTTCCTCCGGGACCCGGGCCTCGGAACGACAGCCCCCGAAGGTATGCTTACTTCTTCTTCGCCCGCGGATGCGCGGCGTCGTAGGCTTTGGCCAGGTACTGGAAGTCCAGATGCGTGTAGACCTGGGTCGTCGCAATGCTCGAATGGCCCAGCATCTCCTGCACCGCGCGCAGGTCGCCCGAGGATTGCAGCACGTGCGTCGCGAACGAGTGGCGCAGCACGTGCGGGTGCACATGCACCGGCAATCCGGCGCGCCTCGCCCACGCAGCCAGGCGCGCGCGCACCACCCCGGCGGCGATGCGCTCGCCGCGCGCCCCGACGAACAGCGCCGGCACCGCGGCCCGGGCAAGCGAGGCGCGCGCGCTCAACCACGCCGCTATCGCCGCGCGCGCCTGCGCGCCCACCGGCACGCTGCGCGTCTTGCCGCCCTTGCCGGTCACGGTCAACTCGGCATCGCGGCCGATCGCTTCGGCGTGCGCCAGATCGAGGCTGACCAATTCCGCCAGGCGCAGCCCGGAAGAGTATGCGAGTTCGAACATCGCCTTGTCGCGCAGCTCGGGCGGCGTTTGCGCCGCCACATCCAGGAGTTGTCCCGCCGCCTCGGGCGAGAGCGCCTTCGGCAGTCCCTTGGGTGCCTTGGGCGCGCGCAGGCCGAGACAAGGGTTGCTGCTGTAGCCGCGGTGGCGCGCCAGCCAGGAAAACAGGCCGCGCCAAGCCGAAAGCATATGCGCGATGGTGCGGCCGGACAGGCCACGCGCGTGCAGTTGCGCCACGCCGCGGCGGATGTGCTGCGGCTGCATGCATTCGAGCGCGACGCCGGGGTTGAGCGCGAACAGGGCTTCGATGTCCTTCAGGTAGTTGCGGCGCGTGCCCGCGGCGAGGTGGCGCTGGTGCGACAGGTGATCGAGGTAGACCGCTAACAGCTCGCGGCGCGCATCGGGCGGGCTCGTCGGCTCCGCCCGCATGGCTACAGGTACCGCTGCAAGGCCGCGCTCAAGAGCTCGCCCAGGCGCTTGAGATAGAGCGTGCCCATCTCCGGGTAGAAGCGCGCGGCGTCTTCGCTTGCGAGCGCCAGCAGGCCGACGCAGGTCTTGCCGCCGTCGCGCAGCGGCATCCAGGCCGCCGAGCGCAATTGCTCCGCCGCCTCGCCGAACCAGGACAACATTTCCGGGTTTGCATCGGCGCCGCAGACCGGATGCTCCAGGCTGCCTGCATAGCCGCGCAGTTCCTCACTCACCGTCGAAAATTCCAGCCCGTGTTCCGCCGGCGCGTCGGCATCGGCGCGCCAGACCCGCAGCGCCGCGTGCGGCACCGCGAAATCCTCGCGCAGGTTGTAATACAGCGCCTGCAGCATGGCTTGCAGGTCGCCGGCGGAGAGCAGCGCGACGCACAGGCGGTGCATCTTTTCGCCTATCGCGTCGTTCTCCTCGCCGAACTGGATCAGCTCCGCGAGTTTGCCCTCGAGCATTTTGCTTTTTTCGCGCAAAGTGAGGATCTGGCGTTCGGAAATCGGAATGGCGCGGCCGCCGTGCGGATGCGGAATGTAGATCTGCGCCAGCAGCTCGGCATAGTCCTCGAAGAAACCGGGGTTGTCCCGCAGGTAGCGTACGACGTCTTCAGCTTTCATCGATTTCCATTTCTCCCTCGAACACGGTGACCGCAGGACCGGTCAGCCACACCGGATTGTCCGCGCCTTCCCAGCGTATCGTCAAATCGCCGCCGCGTGTGGACACGCGCACGCGCGCATCGAGCAGGCCGCGGCGTATGCCGACCGCCACCGCGGCGCAGGCGCCGGTGCCGCAGGCGAGCGTCTCGCCCGTGCCGCGCTCGTATACACGCAGCCGGATGCGGCCGCGGTCCTGCACCTGCATATAGCCCGCGTTGACACGCTCGGGAAAACGCGTGTGGCGTTCGATCAGCGGGCCCTGCGCAGCCACCGGCGCGGCGTCCACGTCCGCCACCAGCTGCACCGCGTGCGGATTGCCCATGGACACAACGCTGATCTCGACCGTCGTGCCGTCCACTTGCAGCGGCTGCACCAGGGCGTCGCTGTCGGTGATGAAGGGTATGCGCTTCGCCTCGAACACCGGCGCACCCATGTTGACCGTGACTTCGCCGTCGGCTTCCAGCCGCGGCATGATGATGCCGGCGGCGGTCTCGACCCGGATTTCGCTCTTGTCGGTGAGCCTGCGCTCGCGCACAAAGCGCACGACGCAGCGCGCGCCGTTGCCGCACTGTTCCACTTCACCGCCGTCCGCGTTGAAAATGC
>DATKUQ010000265.1:0-5817 GCA_035530495.1 Burkholderiales bacterium | reverse complement strand
TTGTAACCGGGCGGATCGAGCAGGAACGTGTACTCGCGCACCAAGCGGCTGGTTTTCGAGTCGAGCTCCACCAACATGTCGAGGAACGGCTCGTTAATTGGCTGCGTTGAACTCAGTGTTACGACATATTGACCTTCGCCGCGCTGTTCGATATTGAATTTGATCGTAAGCAGCGCACCGGCGTACTCGATATTGGCTTGCCGAAATGCGTCTGGAGGCGGCAGATGCACACTGAGGTTGTCTGCTTCGTCCTTTTGCACGGCGAGCAGTTCGATCTCAGCCTTTAACGGCTGTCCCAAGCCGGAAAATACAGTCAGCTTACCCAGCCCAGCGGCGACCGCCAGCGATGGCAGCAGCAAAAATGCCAGAGCTACGGCGCTTGCTTTTATGACTGATTTACCCACCTTCCACCCCTGAACGTATTTTTGTGGATTAACTAAATTAACATCATAGCCTTAGCCTTGCAAGCTAATCTTTCTTGTCATGAAAGCGGCTCAAGGCGGATATTTTTCAACCAAAATCCAGTGCCCAGCTAGACTTTTGCCTCTGCGTTGGCGTTTGCCGCCGACGCCTTCGGCGCCTCGGCAGCAGCGTCCTCGGTCAGCAGGACGCGCAGCATGCGGCGCAAAGGCTCCGCCGCGCCCCACAACAGCTGATCGCCGACCGTAAACGCGGACAGGTACTTCCCGCCCATATTGAGCTTGCGCAACCGGCCTACGGGCACGCTCAGGCTGCCGGTCACTGCGGCGGGCGTAAGCTCGCGCATGCTTGCCGCGCGCGTGTTCGGGATCACCTTCACCCAATCGTTGGCTGAGGCGAGAATGGCCTCGATCTCGGCGAGCGGCAGGTCTCGCGTCAGCTTGATCGTGAGTGCCTGGCTATGGCAGCGCATGGCGCCTATGCGCACGCACAGACCGTCGATTGGGATGGGCTGGTGCTCGCGGCCGAGAATCTTGTTGCCTTCGGCCTGGCCTTTCCATTCCTCGCGGCTCTGGCCGTTGTCCATTTCTTTGTCGATCCAGGGAATCAGGCTGCCGGCGAGCGCAGCGCCAAAGTGCTCTCGCGGCAACGCGTCACTGCGCAGCATATCGGCCACGCGCCGGTCGATTTCCAGGATGGCGGATGCCGGATCCGCCAGCAGATCGCCGGCCGCAGCATGCGCCGCACCCATCTGCGCGAGCAGCTCGCGCATATTCTGCGCGCCGGCGCCCGAAGCTGCCTGGTAAGTCATCGCGGTGAGCCACTCGACCAAGCCTTCCTTGAACAGGCCGTGCAGCGCCATCAGCATCAGGCTGACCGTGCAATTGCCGCCGATGTAGTTCCTCACGCCGCGCGCCAGCGCATCCTTAATCACCTGCATGTTCACCGGATCGAGAATGATGACTGCGTCATTCTTCATGCGCAGCGCCGAGGCCGCGTCGATCCAGTAGCCATTCCAGCCGGCAGCGCGCAGCTTCGGATAAATCTCGTTGGTGTAGTCGCCGCCTTGGCAGGTGACGATCGCATCCATGCGCTCCAGGTCGGCGATTGAGCTTGCGTCCTTGAGCGGCGCCTTGCTCTCGCGCGGCCCTTTACCGCCCACGTTGGAGGTGGTGAAAAACACCGGATCGATATGCGCAAAATCGCCTTCGGCCTGCATGCGTGCCATCAACACCGAGCCCACCATGCCGCGCCAGCCTACGAAACCCACTTTTATCATGACATTATTCCTGCCTAAAAGACTTAAATCACAACGCCGCCACCACGGCATCACCCATTTGCACGGTGCCGACACGTTCCGTCCCCGGTTGATGAATATCCGCGGTCCGCAGCCCACGCGCAAGGACTTTGGTCACGGCGGCTTCGACGCGGTCGGCGGCCTGATCCTGATTGAAACTGTAGCGCAACATCATCGCGACCGAAAGTATGGTCGCCAGAGGATTCGCCAGATCCTTGCCGGCGATATCGGGCGCCGAGCCGTGGATGGGTTCGTACAGTCCCTTGTTGTTCGCGTCGAGCGAGGCCGAGGGCAGCATGCCGATCGAGCCGGTGAGCATGGAAGCCTCGTCGGAAAGGATGTCGCCGAACAAGTTGCCGGTGACTATGACGTCGAATTGCTTGGGATCGCGCAGAAGCTGCATCGCCGCGTTATCGACATACATGTGCGACAGTTCCACGTCGGGATATTCCCGCGCCACCTCGATCACGACCTCGCGCCACAGCTGCGAAGTCTCGAGGACATTGCACTTGTCCACCGAACACAGCTTCTTACCGCGCTTCAGCGCGGCGCGAAAGCCTGCGTGGGCGATGCGGCGGATCTCCGATTCACTGTAGCGCATGGTGTCGAAGCCCTCGCGCTCGCCGTTCGCAAGCTTGCGCACGCCACGCGGCTGGCCGAAATAAATGTCGCCAGTCAGCTCGCGCAGGATCAGGATATCCATCCCCGACACCACTTCGGGGCGCAGCGTCGAAGCGCTCACCAGTTCGGGAAACACCTTGGCCGGACGCAGATTGGCGAACAGGCCCAGTTCCTTGCGCAAGCCCAGTATCGCCTGCTCCGGACGCTTGGCGCGCGGCAACTGGTCGTATTGCCACCCGCCGACGGCGCCGAACAGGATCGCGTCGGCCTCGCGCGCCAGCTTCAGCGTGGCCGCGGGCAAAGGGTCACCGGCCGCGTCATAGGCGGCGCCGCCCACCGGCGCCTGCTCGATTTCCAGCCTGAGGCCGTCCCGGGCCAGCGCGTTCAGCAGTTTCACGGCCTGCGCAACGATTTCCGGGCCTATGCCGTCCCCGGGTAATACCGCTATTTTCATCTTTCTACTCGGAAGAACATCCAAATTCAGCCGAACAGCCAGGGCTGTTCGACGCGGCGGCGCGCCTCGAAGTCGCGGATTTTGTCCGCGTGGCGCAGCGACAGACCGATATCATCCAGGCCGTTCAACAGGCAATACTTCCGGTGCGCATCCACGTCGAACGCAATCTGCGTGGCCCCATCGGGAGAGATGACCAGCTGCCGCTCCAGGTCGACGGTGAGCTTGTAGCCGGGAAACGCACTGACATCGTGGAACAACTGGTCGACGCGCAGTTCGGACAGCGCGATCGGGAGCAAGCCGTTCTTGAAGCAGTTGTTATAAAAGATATCGGCGAACGAGGGCGCGATGACAGCGCGGAAACCGTAGTCCATCAGCGCCCATGGCGCGTGCTCGCGGCTCGAACCGCAGCCGAAATTCTTGCGCGCCAGCAGTATCGCCGCGCCCTTGTAGCGCGGCTGGTTGAGCACGAAATCCGGGTTGAGCGGACGCCTCGCGTTGTCCATGCCGGGCTCGCCTACGTCCTTGTAGCGCCATGCGTCGAACAGGTTGGGACCGAAGCCCGAACGCTTGATCGACTTCAGGAACTGCTTGGGGATGATGGCGTCGGTATCGACATTGGCACGGTCCAGCGGCGCCACGATCCCGTTCAATACGGTAAACTTGTCCATGGTCTCAGCGCCAGTTGCGTACGTCGACAAAATGCCCGGCAATCGCGGCAGCCGCAGCCATTTCCGGACTGACCAGATGGGTGCGGCCGCCGGCGCCCTGACGGCCCTCGAAATTGCGATTCGAGGTAGAGGCACAACGCTCGCCCGGATCGAGGCGGTCGGCGTTCATCGCCAGGCACATCGAGCACCCCGGCTCGCGCCACTGGAAGCCCGACTCACGGAACACGCGGTCCAGTCCCTCCTGCTCGGCCTGCGCCTTCACCAGGCCTGAGCCCGGCACCACCAGCGCGAGACGTATGTTGGAGGCGACACGCTTGCCGCGCACCACCGCCGCCGCGGCGCGCAAATCCTCGATGCGCGAGTTGGTGCAGGAGCCGATGAACACCTTATCCAGGCGGATGTCTTCTATGCGCGTATTCGGTTTCAGTCCCATGTAGATCAGCGCGCGCTCCATGCCCTCGCGCCGCGTCGCGTCCTTCTCCTTGTCCGGGTCGGGTACGCGCGCGTCCGCCGCAGCCACCATTTCCGGCGAAGTACCCCAGGTAACCTGCGGCCCGATATCGCGCGCGTCCAGCCGCACCACGCGGTCGAATTGCGCACCCGCGTCGGAGACCAGTGTGCGCCAATAGGCTACCGCGCGATTCCAGTTCTCCCCGGTCGGCGCGAATGCTCGCCCTTTGAGATAGGCGATGGTGGTAGCGTCGACGGCCACCATGCCAGCGCGGGCGCCCGCCTCTATCGCCATGTTGCACAGGGTCATGCGCCCTTCCATGCTCAAGGCGCGGATGCTGCTGCCGGCAAATTCGACCGCGCAGCCGGTTCCTCCGGCGGTACCTATTCTGCCGATGACGGCAAGCGCGATGTCCTTGGCGCCGACACCGCGCGCGAGCGGGCCCTCTACCGCGACCAGCATGTTCTGCATTTTTTTCTGCACCAGGCATTGCGTCGCGAGTACGTGCTCGACTTCGCTGGTACCGATGCCGTGCGCCAGGCAGGCGAAGGCGCCATGCGTACTGGTATGCGAATCGCCGCACACCACCGTCATGCCGGGAAGCGTCGCGCCCTGCTCGGGGCCGATTACATGCACGATGCCCTGACGCCGGTCCAGAAAAGGAAAATATGCCTTGGCGCCGAATTCGCGGATGTTCGCGTCCAGCGTTTCCACCTGCAGCCGCGATATCGGGTCCTTGATGCCCTCGCTCCAATCGGTGGTGGGCGTATTGTGATCTGCCGTCGCCACGATGGAATCGACACGCCAGGGCTTGCGCCCGGCCAGGCGCAGGCCTTCGAATGCCTGCGGGCTGGTAACTTCGTGCACCAGATGGCGGTCGATATAAAGCAGCGCCGTGCCATCGTCCTCGGCGTGCACTACGTGGCTCGCCCAAAGCTTGTCGTATAGAGTTTGCGGCATGGTCTGGAATCGCATTGAACAGCATTGAATTATGCCACAGGAAACAGGGATTTGGCGCACGCAATTAAGCTGAAATGCCGCGCCCTGCTTCGCTGCAGATAAAGCGTGCCGAACGCTTCCGCCGGAGGGATTGCGCGCGACTCTTGCCGCTTTGCCGGGCCAGCACCAGACCGTTTGGTCTAGGCCATTTTATCCGCTGAAATCCCTGCAATTCATCCATTTGGGGGATATTTTTGCCCGCCTTCGTCGCTTATTATCAAAATGCAGGTGCCAGTCCGGCCGCTCACCAGGCGGCACTAACCACGAGGTGGAAAATGAAAAAGATCTTGGCAGTCCTATTTTCATCCATGCTTCTAAGCGCTGCGGCGCTGGCCCAGACGCCGGCGGCCCAGCAATCGGGTGCCGCCAACGCGACCGGTGCGGCGGCCGGCGGCGTTACCACCGGCATGGTCGCCGCGGCCGTGGCGGTGGTCGCAGTTGCCGCGGCGGCCTCCACGTCCAATTCCAATAACGCGACCACAACAAGCACTACGACACAGTAAACGGGTTCGCATCGCGGTGCGCGGCGGAAAGGCGCGCCGCCGACCAGCGCGGCGCCGGTTTGGATCGAACCCGTTGCGATCGGACCAAGAGCGGGCGCCGGAATTGCTTCGCTGTAGAGCGGGCCGGCGCGGGTTCGAAACGGCCGGGACCTCCTCCCCCGGCCTGATCAGAACCCGAACGGCGGATCGCGGCGCATCCGCGGATGCGCCGCGATCCGCTCATTCCGGCTCTTTTGGCCCCTGCTCTGCAGGGGCTTTTTCTCGGTGCGCCCGGCAGGGCGCACATACTTGGGGGTGGAAGTCCCCTACACGCCCGGCAAGGGGAAGTGTTAGCCGAACGGCAAGGGTGTCGCGGGCGACTGCGAATCTGAAGGAAGCTGAAGGCAAAGCGCTGGCCTGACGAA